>JAUYHV010000162.1 GCA_030689845.1 Dehalococcoidia bacterium | reverse complement strand
ATACCGCCCCATGCCGCACCAAAGGTAGTGCGGGAAGCTGGACTAACGGACGAAACGGGCTGGATCCCTGTTGAGATTGATACTC
Source organism: Dehalococcoidia bacterium (assembly GCA_030689845.1). Classification (GTDB taxonomy): domain Bacteria; phylum Chloroflexota; class Dehalococcoidia; order JACQUA01; family JACQUA01; genus JAUYHV01. The sequence continues at coordinate 13,580 of JAUYHV010000162.1, read as the reverse complement.
TGGAGACACGTTACCCTGGCGTCTTTGCCATTGGCGATGTGACATCCATTAAGCAGCCCAACCCCACAGGTCTTTCCTTGCCCAAGGCGGGAGTATTCGCCGATGAGCACGGTCGTGTGGTAGCGGCGAACATAGTGGCTGAACTCAAAGGCAAAGACGAGTCCAAGAGGTTCGATGGGAAGGGCTTCTGTTACATTGAGGTCGGCGGTGGCCAAGCCGCTTACGGTTCCGGTAACTTCTACGGTTACCCTGGCCCCATTGTATACCTGGAGCCTCCCTCACAAAAGCTCCACGAAGAGCGCAAAAAGCTCGAACTGGACCAGTTGGAAGCGTTAGTATGAGCACGAGGGGGATGCTCGCAGACGCTTCAGCGTGATTATGGCAGACTGAGCGTTTATCATCATACTGGGTAGCCTTTACCGCACTCGTCCGGCTGCTTAGTTATGCCTGCTTAACCAACCTCCCTTGCTTGGCGTTCCCGGCGCAAAAAACTCTCCGGTATCTGCCTTTTCCTGGTACTGACAGCCCTCATTATGGGACTCCAGGCCACTTTCTTTTACAACTTCTACCTTGCTCTCGGCTTCATTGTCATCGCCGCTGTTTACGCCTGGAGAGTCTACAGCAAACCAGTTCCGTGGGGCTGGGTATAGAGAATATATAGCATCAATGCTCTGGTAAGGGTGTCGAGTCGGTAAAAAAAGGGATAAACACGAGACAAATTAGAGACGTCCGATCAGGGTAACTCCTACTTAAAGGCAAATTGCTTTTTGCAGGCGGTTATGACACAATCTTGCGGTGCTTGGAGTTATATTAGGTTTAGGGTATGCCGCTTTCCTCGGCGCCAACACCGTTATCGTCCGCCGGGCCGTTTTCAGGGTAAGTCCGAATTATATAGCTACCCTCACTATATTCAGCGGGCCGGTCTTTTTCTTTCTCTTAAACCTTGCCACGGGCGAACTGTTCAAGTTACCGGATTTTACCTGGAAAGCAACCCTCTTTTTTGCCATTTCGGGAATAGTCCACTTTGCCCTGGGTCGTACTTTCGGATACAGGACGGTCCAGATACTGGGATCCACCAGGGCCGGAGTAATGACGGGCCTCAGCGCCATGGTAAGCGTGGTACTGGCCGTTACCATACTCCACGAAACCATTACTCCCCTCATGATGCTGGGAATATTATTTTCCCTTGCCGGGCCGACCGTCATAGCTCTAAAAGGGGAAAAATCACCCGGGGCAGCCGGGCAAAAAACGGACACAGGGTTGAAATTCGTGGACAGGAAGACCTTTTTCCGCGGTATATTATTTGGTCTTTGCTCGGCACTGCTGTGGGGAACCAGTTCAATTTTTATTAAGCTGGCACTGGCTAACGGTGGTTCATCGCTTCCCGGCACTTTTATTGCCTACTGCGGCGCCAGTCTCATAATAAGCTCATCCCTCTTAAACAAGGCTAACAGGAAAGAAATTTTTACAAAAAATAAAAAGTCCCTGCAAATAGCTGTTCTCAGCGGCATGACAACAAACCTGGCCCAGATGATGAGGTACGTGGCATTGAGCTACACCTCCGTTATAGTGGTCAGCATGGTGAGCCGCACCCTGCCCCTCTGGACAGTAGCACTGTCCTTTATTTTTAACAGGAGACTCGAGAGTTTCAGCCGCTGGGTTCTCATGGGCAATGCCCTTCTGATTGTGGGAACAGTACTCGTTTTGATTTAAGCCCGACTAACTCCTGACACGCCTGTTCGCCAGCTTCTCCCCGGTTATGTAATGTTCTCCCCTCAATGCCAGTTGGGCCGCCTCCTCGTGCTCTTCCGTCCAATGCCCCAAGGAATAGCCAAACCAGGGAATCCTTGGTTTCAGGGCGGGGAGTCCCTCTTCTTCCCATATGGCGCGGGCTTTCTCCATGAACTCCTTTTTGGGTAGTGAAACAGGGGGATAAGGCCATTTCCTGGTGGCGTCTATCAGCACCGCAGAACTTCCCTCGACACTGGGATTGTGCCGTTCCGGGTCCGTCATAGGCGATGAAGATGGGTCGATGCCCGGTGATTTGCCCCTTGTGATCCTCATGTCCCGGTGGGGCTGTACGCGGAAACTAAGCGCCCAGTTAACGGAATCAGGGTCATAGGGGTCGATATCGTCATCATCCACAACAATAATAAATTTACCACCCGTCGGCATCAGGGCAGCGGCTCCGTTCAATGCCTGCCACGCCTGGGAAGGATGGCTTTTACGCATGCTGATAACTATATACAGTGAAGCGCCGCTGCTGTCATGAGCCGCAACTTTGGAAATTCCCGGTATATTGCAATCGTATTTAAGGAACTTGTAATAAACGGCCTCCTGGCTTATACCCCGTAACTTGCTGCTTTCGCTCGGCGGGAACTGGCTGAGGAAGGCATTAAATACAGGTTTTTTCCGGTGCATGATACAGGATATGTTCATGACCGGGTTGAGGTATTCCATGCCCATGTAGCCGGTAAACTCCCCGAAGGGCGCCTCCCATTCCTGGTAGTCTACAGGCATGGTTCCCTCGATAACTATCTCAGCGTTGGCCGGGACTTCTATATCCACCGTCCGGCACTTCACCAGTTCAACGGGAGCCCCGGCTATCCCGCCGGCTATCTTGTATTCGTCGATGCCGTAAGGCAGCCTGGCTGTAGCCACGTAGCCCACGTTGGGCGAGGTGCCCAGGACTATAGCTGCTTCCAGGGGTTTCCCTTTCTTGCGGCTCCGTTCCCAGTGCTCCCTGATATGCTGCGTCAGGGTGGCGCAAATGCCCAGGCGGGTCTGGCTTTTTACCATGGCCCTGTAATTCCCGATGTTCCTGATACCCGTGTCCGGGTCCTTGGTAACCCAGTTGGCAGCCGTCAGGTATGGGGCGTTATCCATACCAGGGGTTGAGATAGGCACGGGAAATTCGTCCATTCCCCCGTGTTCCAGGAGGTTGTTTCCTTCGTGGATTTCCTCGCAAACCGGCCCCGTTTCCACCATGACAGGCTCATGGGAATGTATTTCCGCCTGGGCCCACTTTTCCATGATTGTATCCGGCTGGCACATCATGCCAAAGGCATATAATTGCCGCGATGGCGCATGGGAGGCCACCAGGACCGGAATATCATATTTCCTGCCCTTAACATCGGTTACATTTTCAAATAAAAAAGCCTTGCGCTCTTCCTCAGGCAGACCCCTGAACTGCCAGCGTACCAGGGGATGAAGCTCCGTATCTTTGTTTATAAGCCTTTTTATCCTGACCAGCTTCCCCTCGGCATCCAGCCGCTCGATAAGGTCCCTGAGGTCTTTAAAGTATTCCATTGCCATCTCCTTCTTGCATATAATTCGCTGTTCGAAGCGGTTTAAAGCCTTTTTTAAGATATATCATGCAATGATTAAAGAAATTAATTAATTCGTCCATATTTATAGGCGAAAAATACCTTGAAAGTCAATATTTCATGTCTTTTTTCACAATACCAGTATTTATAACCTGGTTATGTTAAGAATAAAGAGTTGACAAACGTTTGCCCCCTCCTTACAATTCCCCCGAAGAAGCGGTTGCTCCGGATAATTTAGAAGTTTCAACTACATTCCCGGTAGGCCTACGGTTTGAAAAAATCGGGTTTTAAATAAGGCTCTCGATTAATAAAGGAGGAACAAGTGGAAATCGATTCATTTCTTGGCCTGGTGAGGAAAAGGAGGAGTATACGCAGGTTTAAACCCGACCCCCTTCCCGAGGGAAGCGTGGAAAAAATCCTGGAAGCAGCGCGGTGGGCAATGTCGGGAGCCAACGGTCAACCCTGGGAATTCGTTGTGGTCAGCGATGCTGACACCAGGGAAAAAATAATCCAGGCATATACCGAGGGACGGAGACATATAAAAATTATCGAGCAGACCCGGGTACAGGAGTTGAGACATCCGTACTTCGACTGCCCTGAGACTGAGCCCAGCCTTAAGTACGCCCCTGTGTTTATCGTTGTATGCGCCGACCCGAGGGCCTTACAGGCCACTGTTCTCTCATCCCATTTTTATGGTGGGGAAGGCGGCCCCATGGCAACCTTCTATAAAAATATGGCCAACGCCACCCAGCTCATCTGTTTTGCCGCAGCAGCCCTCGGCCTCGGCACCCAGTGGGTCAGCGTAAATGCCACGTGGGAGGCCCAGGTGAAAAGTCTCCTGAAAATTCCCCAGGTAATCGCCGTCCATACCATCGTTCCCGTCGGTTACCCTGACTATAAAATCCCTCCCCCGTACCGGCGTAAGCTGGATGAAATAGTCCATTACGGTGAGTACGATAGTTCCAAAGCCAGGACTGACGAGCAGATCCAGGATTTCCTTTACAACTTGAGGCGCAGGACGACACCGTCCTACAGCATTTAAAAAAGGTTGGTTATTTCAGTTATACTCCATGCAGGCCGGGAAATCCCAAAACCCTTCGCGGGGTTGCCAGGATTTGATTTGTTAATGACAGCTTGTCCCTGCTTTCCGGTGGAGCATAATACGGCGGATTTGAAAGGAGTCGAATAATGGTACCGGACAAAAAGTACGGGTCTGACGTGATCGTGGATATCCTCAACTTCCTGGGCATCGAATATATTGCCTTTAACCCCGGCACAACCTTCCGGGGGCTGCACGAATCTCTGGTTAACTACGGCAGCAACAAGCCGGAAATCATCCTCTGCCTCCACGAAGAAATTGCCGTCGCCATTGCCCAGGGCTACGGGGTAGCTACTGGAAAACCCATGGCTGTAGCCCTCCATGACCTGGTGGGGCTCCAGCACGCCACCATGGCAATATACAATGCCTGGTGCGACAAGGCACCTGTCTTGCTCCTGGGCGGAGGGGCCGCTTTCGAGGCTGCAAAACGGAGGAATATGCCCGAGTGGCTTCACGCGGCCATCGTCCCCGGAGAACTGGTAAGAAACTACGTTAAGTGGGACCACCATGTTCTCAGCGTTTCCGGCTTGCTCGATACCTTCATAAGGGGTTATAAACTGGCCGTGGACCAGCCGCAGGGCCCCGTTTTTATCTGTCTCGATGCGATAATGCAGGAGTCCGAGGTGGCTGAACCCGTAGCCATGCCGCCATCCAAAGACATTTTGAATACCAGTACCTTATACCCAGACCCGGAGGTCGTTAAACAGATCGCATCCTTGCTGGTCAACGCGGAAATGCCGGTCATTTTCGCCGACCGGGCGGGTGCCCTGGAAAAAACTTCACGGGAAATCCAGGAACTGGCAGAGGTCCTGGCTGCGCCGGTGCTTACCATGGGACACCGCTTTAACATTCCCTGCGACCACCATCTCGACTTAACCGGCGCGGCCTCCGAAATACTCCCCGGGGCAGATGTTCTCCTGTCTCTTGAAGCAGAGGACCTGTGGGGATACGTGCACAAGATGGGCGCCGACAGGAGCACTGTTACATCCCTGGTAAAAAGCGGGTGCAAAGTTATTGACGTATCACTCCGCGACCTGGGCATTAAGGGATGGATACAGAACTACCAGCGTTTACCCAATGCTGACGTTTCCCTTACGGCGGATATTTCAACCGTTGTTCCTGCGCTGTTGAGAGCCTGCAAAAAGATTATCGGGAAAGAACAGTCCGGGGCCAGGCACGAGAGGAAGCAGTGGGTGGGGAAAAAACACAAGGAAATGAGGGTAAAATGGAAAAAGGAGGCGGCATCCCTGGGAGAGGTAAAACCTATCGCCCTGCCCTGGCTCATCCGTGAAATCTGGCCGGCAATCGAAAATGAGGACTGGACATTGACCACCGGGCACAGCGCCCTGGCTGAATGGGCACGGAGGCTCTGGACGATAGACAGCCCCCGCCGGTATGTTCCCAGCGGAGGGATAGGCCTGGGGAGAGAAATCGGGGTCGCTATCGGCTCTGCCCTCGCTTGCCGGGGCGAAAACAGGCTGGTTATTGACCTCCAACCTGAAGGCGACCTGCTGTTTACACCCCAGGCTATCTGGACGGCAGCCCGCTGCAAACTGCCCGTGGTGGTTATAGTTTACAACAACCTTTGCTACGGCAATTCCGAACTGCACTTCGGCATGGTAGCCGGTTCCCGCGGGCGCTCTGAAGAAACCAGGGGTGTTGGAACTTTCCTGGAGGACCCCAGGGTTAACTTCGCAGAAATGGCGCGTTCTTTCGGGGCTTATGCGGAAGGGCCTGTAAGCGATCCACAGGATATCGGCCCGGCTGTAAAAAGAGCGGTAAGGGAATCCCTGAAAAACAGTATGCCCGCGGTGGTGGATGTTATATGCCGCCGCAACGACCACAGGACCGGGTACATGTAGGTTTTCCGGCCCGGCGTTACTGGAGGTACATTAAAAATAACTGTGGGAACTTACGTTCCCACAGTTAATCATATCTGGATTTAATATCTGCCGCGCCTTCCACCACCGAAACCTCCCCCTCCGTAACCTCCCCCTCTGCCTCCCCCTCCCCCACTGCCGCCCCTGCCACCACCCTGAAAGGATCCGCCGCGCCTGTCATCGGTGCGGGGTTTTGCCGCATCCACAGCCAGGGTCCTCTCCTTGAGCACTTTGCCACTAAGACCGGTGATGGCCGCCTGACCTTCCGCTACCGTAGGCATCTCGATAAAGGCAAATCCTTTAGACCTGCCGCTAAACTTATCGGCGGGGATAGCTACCGATTCAACAACGCCAAATTTTTCGAACTCGGCCCGCAGTTCCTCTTCGGTGACATCATAAGATAAGTTTCCCACATATATTTTCATTATTTACCAACCATTAATTATTTTTTTATTTGAGACCGTAATTTTAAAAGAACAGTTTAAATAAGGATACTCTTTCGGTTTAACACAAGCTCGATAAGTTATTTAATACCCGGGGATTGAAAAAATACCCCGCCTGCAATGGGAAAGGCCACAGTGAATTCTAAAATGCACAGGGTACTTTAAAAAAATACTGTCGCTTGTGATTTATTTTCCGCCCATCATCTTAATGCTATCACAGCCAGTCCGGTAAACCGGGCTGGCTGTGATAGCCGTATTAAATCATTACCTTATGGCTCTGACTTTAAGGTAGCAATCGCCGCAATATACCGGCTTGTCCCCGTGGGGTTCAAATGGTACTTCGGTTTCTTTGCCGCAGTCTGAACACACGACGGGGAACATCTGGCGCCGCTGCCCGAAGCCGCGTGAGTTGCTTCCGGTACGCTCTGCTTTTCTGGTGTCGCGACATGGTGTGCAGCGTTTAGGTTCGTTAACGTATCCCTTTGAATGGAAGAACTGCTGGTCTTCCGCACTAAAGGTAAACCCGTTGCCGCAATCAGCACATGTTAGTGACTTGTCCTCGTATTCCATGTAGATGACCTCCTCTCTTAAATATTAGTTGGTAAGAGTGTCAGTCATCGGTTACTGGGTATGGACCCTGGGATCCCGGTAAAATGGGAAGGTTGGGTGTACATAATGACTTTTACTATAACCACCGTGATAATAGTAATAGAAATAACCCCGTTTGTCAATATGGAGTTGAAGAGGATTATTAAATATACTTCGGGCACCCGGTTTACCTGGGATAACCTGAACTGGTTTTCAGTAATATCCGGTGGTACAATAGCAAAACGGTATATGAACATGATACAGAGATACAGACATACCCAGGTCGGCTACGTGGTGATAACCGCCGTCGCAGCCGCATTAATAATAATAGCCATCTCTTTCTTTATGGAAGGGAATGGAGAGGATACGGCGGAAGCGGCTCCGGTACTGATAATAGTCGCGGTCTTTCTTGTGGCAGCCCTGGTATTATTCTCCAGCCTCACCGTTACCATAGGTCAGGAAGAAATGGAGGTCCGCTTCGGACCCGGTCCTATCCGCAGGAGATTCAAGCTCCGCGATATTGAATCGTGCCGGTCCGTCAGGAACCACTGGTTTTACGGCTGGGGAATCCGCCTCACCCCCCACGGCTGGCTTTTCAATGTTTCAGGGCTTTCCGCGGTGGAAATCAATATGAAAACGGGAAATAAATTCCGGATAGGCACGAACGATCCGTCAGGGCTGGAGACGGCCCTGCTGCAGGGGATAAAAAAACCTTAACTGGCCTCAAGAAACGTTATCGTGTTTATAAATAACCTTTTGGTTTTCCAGTCCGAGGTAGAGGAAACGACATTTTCCTTAACGACTCCCCGGGGCACGCCGCCTCGAACCAGTTTGCTGGAAATAACAGGCATTACATTGAAGTAGGAGGCCCGAAAGATGATACCGCAACCGCTCATGGCAATTAAACGCCTGGGTAAAAATGTACTTATTTTAAGCGTCTGCCAGGCGCTGGGGTTATCCGGGGTACCTCTGGTCCTCCTGTTAGGCGGCATTATCGGCTCGGAACTGGCGCCCTCGGAAAAATGGGCTACGCTGCCCATTGCGATAGTGGTTATCGGCATCGCCCTTTTTTCCATCCCGGCAGCCATGGTAATGAAATGGATTGGACGGAAACGGGGATTCATCATTTCCTCTGCCGTAGGCTCGGCAGCCACTCTCGGCGCCGCTTTCGCCATATCCGTGCAAAGTTTTTCCCTGTTTTGTTTCATGGTCCTGTTCATTGGAGGGAGCACAGCTTTTATCGCGCAGTACCGGTTCGCTGCTGCGGAAAGCGTGGAACAAAAATACTCGGCCAGGGCTGTCTCCTTTGTGCTTATCGGGGGAATCGTGGCCGGCTTCCTGGGACCGGAAATAGGCCGGGACGGCAAGGACTGGCTCGGTTTCGGGGACTATACGGGATCTTTTGTTGCCATGGCGCTTATGTTCGCCCTGTCCGGGGTGTTGCTGCTTTTTATTTCGGAAAAGGCCGTAAAAAAAGAAAGCGTTATGGAACAAGAACGGCCTTTGAAAGCCGTTGTCTCACAGCGCACCTTCCTGGTAGCTGCCATTTCCAGCGCTATTGCCTTCGGAGCCATGGGTTTCATCATGTCGGCCACACCCCTCAGTATGCACGTTATAGACCGGTTCAGCTTGAACAGCACCACCATCGTCATCCAGAGCCACATCATCGGGATGTATCTCCCTTCCCTGTTCTCCGGGTTCCTCGTCGAGCGCCTGGGGGTAAAAACCCTTCAGATACTGGGGGTTGCAGGGATGTGCGTCGCAGCGGTTGCCGCGGCTGCCAGCCATCAATTTGTTTTTTACCTTGTTGCCCTGACATTTTTAGGAATAGGCTGGAACTTTCTTTTTGTTGCCGGAACGGTCATGTTGACCCACAGCTACCGGTCCGTGGAACGTTTCAAAGCCCAGGGGATTAACGATTTCGCCGTGTTTACCTTCCAGGCCCTGGCCATTTTGTCTGCCGGGCTTGTGCTTTCCGCAGCGGGTTGGGAAGTGTTAAACCTGGTTACTATCCCCTTCCTGCTGATAACCTTAGTCATGGTGATAACAACCCGTTCGGCTGCAAAAAAACAGACAGGATTTTGATTTCCTGAACTACCCTGACTTCAAATATCAATTTTTAAAATAACCAGGCACCCGTCCCATATATCATTATTGATGTTTGTAATTATGGAAAATTACCAGCTTACGATTTTTCCTTTACATTTTCAGTAAATATTGAAAACAAAAAGCCCCTCAATGCAGCAACAGCCATTGAGGGGCTTTTCTCCGATACTTAAATACGCCAGGAAGGGCTGGTCACCGAAAAAAGGAGCCAGGCCGCAATAATATTATTTGGCCGTAACGCCAAACTTGGCCTGCAAATCCGTGCCGTATTTAAACACCTCCGGAGAGGTATCCATTATTTCCTTGACAAGGGTAGCAGTATCCTCGCCGACCCCGATGGTATAAACGGGGCTTACAACCTTTTGGACAACTTTGTCAAATTCTTTGTCTCCAGCCATAGCCTCAAAAGCGTCGGTAAGAATCTTCATTAAGTTGGCGGGAGTCCCCGGGGGCGCGGAAATCCATTTATCCACGAGACTCGGCGCGGTCCAGGCTTTGTAAGCCTGCCAGGGAAGCCCGGTAGGCATCTTGTTGCCCAGCAGTTCTTCGAAAATCGGCACGTCCGTGAAATCGGGGCGCCGTACCTTTTTTCCCTTGGAAAAAACACCTTCCTGGACGACGAGATCGGCGACTCCTTCGTCTCTCAGCTGCTTCAGTGCAACCGGCGTGCTGGTGCCGAACATATCAATCTCCCCCCGTCTCAGCGCCAGTTCCAGTTCGCTGGTGCCTCCAAATCCCAGTATCCATTTCAGGTTCCACCCCAGGTACTCCTGCGCCCATAAGGGCATGGCCGCCCATGTCTCGTTACCTTCCCTTGCCCCGATGTTCACGGGGGCTGCCTTCGGGTCTATCAGGCGGTTGAGGGCCTGTTTCCTTATCACCATGATAGAAGTAGCACGACTCACGTTTCCGACGTGCTCATATTTAGCCGGGTTGTAATGAGCAATATCAGGCCTGGTAATGGTAACCGTTATCTGGGAAGAAGCATTGACTACCAGCGACAGGCCGTCTTTCTTGCTTTTCTCCACAAAATTATTGTTGGCAATAGTCCCTTCGCCTCCGGGAACATTGCGCACCACTATCCTGGGGTTCCCCGGGATATATTTCGGTAGGAACGAAGCAACGAGGCGTCCCGTGGTATCCGTGCCCCCGCCTGCCGCCGAAGATATAACCATTTCGATGGTTTTACCCTTATAATAGGGAGCTTCATCGGGTTTGGGAGCCGGCCCCGGTGTGCTTGCCCGGGTTGGAGGCGGGACGGGAGTAGCCCTGGCCGGGGGAGGTGTGGACTCCGCCCTGGGCTGGGTGGCCGCTGCCGTGGGCATGGGGGGCTGTACTGACTTGGGGGTTGTGGTAGCTCCCCCGGCACAACCAGCGATGAGGGTAACTACCAGGAGAATAAATAATCCGGGGTGAAAATACTTTTTCATACGTCATAGTCCTCTTCTTAAAGTTTAATTCAATTGAGATGCTTAAATCACAAACCTGGTACCGGATGTGGAAGTATTCAGGAAACTATATTGCTCAAACTTTTTAACTGACTCTTCTCTGCCTCCTTCATCAAAATTAGGGTGGCATAGTATAAGACGGAGGCAGTATTGTTGTCAATTAAACGAATTGAATCATCAATAATATAACAGAATATCAAAACAAAAAAGCACAGGTTAAAATTTGCCTGTCAACAGAGAGGCTGGATATCCCTCACACGATTCCAGCCCTTTCCTTTTCAGTGAGTGTGCTATGTAACATAATAAGCTGTTATAATATAAGGGGTATTTTAGTTAAATATTTTTTTTATAAAAGCGTGGTAAATATATTAAATTGGAAAAAAGGTAGTTGAAAAATCATGAAGATTTTTAATAGGCATATGAGAACAGCATTAATCTGCTTTTTGTTAGCAAGCGCCGTGGCTGTGGCGCCCGGTTCAGCCGTCACATCTTCCGCATCTGTCCCGACAGGTAAAGCCGATAAGGTAAAAAATGTTATCGTTATGATAGCCGATGGTTGGGGCTACAGCCACGTAAACGCGGCCAGTTATTATGAGAGTGGCGAAGCCGGTGTGCAGGTCTACGAGGATTTTCCGACTGCAATGGCTATGAGCACGTATATGTTTGGGGGGAAATATGAACCGGTTCAAGCCTGGAGCGACTTCAACTATGTTAAATCGGGCGTTACCGATTCGGCAGCAGCGGCGACGGCTATGTCTACGGGCACTAAAACCTACAATGGGGCAATTGGCGTAGGCATAAATAAAAACAGGCTAAAAAACGTAATTGAACGTGCTGAGGAGCGTGGAAAGGCTACTGGTGTAGTTACAACAGTTCCGTTTAGCCATGCTACTCCCGCAGGATTCGTGGTGCACAACGTAAATCGCAGTAACTACCAGGCAATTGCCAGGGAGATGGTTCTTGAAAGCGCCGTTGATGTAATAATGGGAAGTGGCAACCCGTGGTACAACAACGATGGGCAACTGCGCGCAACACCAAACACCTACCAGTATGTCGGTGGTAAGGCCACCTGGGACGCTTTGGTAGAGGGAACAGTTGGGAACGACGCCAATGGCGATGCCGTGAACGACCCTTGGCACCTGGTACAGACGCGTTCCGAGTTCCAGGGTCTAATCCATGGTCCGACTCCAGGCCGTGTCATTGGCGTGCCGCAGGTATTTACAACAACTCAACAAGAGCGCAGCGGTAATAGATTTGCTGCGCCTTACGTGGTACCATTGAATACGGGTACGCCCTCGTTAGAAGAAATGACCAGAGCCGCTATCAACATACTGGATAATGACCCCGACGGCTTGTTCCTCATGGTTGAAGGGGGAGCGGTTGACTGGGCCAGCCACGCCAATCAATCCGGGCGTGTCATAGAAGAACAAATCGACTTCAATCATGCGGTTGAGGCCGTAGTTGATTGGGTCAAGCACAATAGTAACTGGGGTGAAACGCTTCTTATCGTAACCGGCGACCACGAGACAGGATATCTCCTTGGCCCGAATTCCAACCCCATGTGGCAGCCCCTGGAAAATAATGGGGCAGGAAATTTACCCGGTATGACCTGGTATAGTACCAGCCATACCAATAGCCTGATCCCATTCTTTGCTAAAGGGTCTTACGCCCGTTTCTTTAAAGCATATACCAGCGGATACGACCCTGTACGCGGAAATTACATAGACAACACCGAAATAGGCAAAGTTGTTTTTAAGTCCATGGATGACCCTGCCGATTACGATGCTGATGATGCCGGTGAAGGCGCCGAGGATGATGACCACAGTAAAGACGCTGAGGATAACGCCAAAAGAAATAGCAAGGACAAGCGCAACCGCTAATAGCGGCGGGGTAGTGGGAGTTGGATTAAACTTCAATTTTTACCAGTTCTTCTTCATCTTTTAGCTCAACGGGGGTATTGAGCATATCCTCAGCTCCAATTCTTAGAGACGCTATAAGCTCTCCTTTGCTTCTTTCTTGCGCATTAACTCCCGGCAAGTCAATTAGCCAGCCTATCCACCAATTACCACTTTTTTTTATGAGTGCTTTATATTGCATCATAGTCCCCTATTTGATGAAAGAAATATCCAGGTCCCGGCAGATTTTTCTTGCCAGATCATCTACGATTTCGTTGTGTCTCGGGACTTCCGTTCTAAATTTCCCCCTCTGATATATGCTGTGTCTCCGTCCCTCTCGCAGAAGCAAAGCCCCGTTTTCAACCAAATGTTTAATAAGTTCCTTCCTTTTCACACTAAAAAAGTTCTGCCCGCTGCATTCGTTTTAAATTATATCATATTGAGGAATGAAAAAAGCACAGCCATTATGCTTTGCTTTTCCAAGTTCAATTGGTAGCTGGAGTTGGATTCATCGGGACGACCTCTCCGATATAATCGGAGCGAGCTGCTTACCTAATTCGCATTTCATAATATATTACGCAACAAAAAAAACACCGCTTTTCGCGATGCTTTTAAGTCTATTGGTAGCGGGAGTTGGATTACTCGCTAAGCTTATCTAATTCCTTTGATAACTGTTGAATCTCGGGTTTCACCGCAGGAAGGTCTTCTTTTATAGTCTTGAAAAGCACTTCGGTATTAACTCCAAAGTACTCATGAATGAGCTTGTCACGCATTCCTGCCATTAATTTCCACGGT
>JAUYHV010000157.1 GCA_030689845.1 Dehalococcoidia bacterium | reverse complement strand
ACTGGCTCCCCTGATACTCATTTTCGCCACCATCGGCGCGTATGCCCTTCACCAGAACATTATGGACGTAGTGGCGGCTTTCATGCTTGCCATACTGGGTTACGGGGCCAAACACCTGGGTTACAACAGGGCTGCTATTATTCTCGGTTTCGTTTTAGGCTCCCTGGCAGAAAAGTATTTTCTAATATCTATAAATGCATATGGTTTAGCATTTATCACAAGGCCCATTAATTACTTGCTCATCGCCATAATGATTGCAACTATCATGTACGAGGTAATACGAAAAAACCGGCATGGGAAGAAATAGATGTTAATTAGATTAATCTTCTCTTCCGCTATCCTGGCCTTTATGGTTATCTTGGTGCTTTATACCTTCCAGTATTCTTCCGAAGCCAAAATATTCCCCTGGGTTGTAGGCATACCGTCGATTATCCTGATGTCTGTCCACATTATTAGGCTGGTGGTGCAGAAACAGGAGGTTAAAGCGGAAGTAGAGGACGAAGAGGAAGGATTAACCGTTGCCGGCGTTACCTGGCGGAACTATTTATCGATAATATCCTGGGTACTGCTTTTTTTGATAATGATCCTGTTCCTCGGTTTTTTTGTGACAATCCCGCTGTATTTTTTCCTCTACCAGAAACTCCACGGTGGACGCTGGCTGAGTTCAGTATTAGTAGCTGCCGGATCGATCATTATAATATACGTAATTTTTACCACGGGGATGAAGCTGGAATTATACCCCGGCCTGCTGTATAAATGGGTTTTGACACTCACGAATACTTACGCTATTATTTTGTTGGCCTGAGAAGAATGCAACAGGTATCCGATTTTTAAGTAATTAAGGAATTATTAAACGTTTAAAAACAAACATTCCACTATGGAGGAAAAATGAAAGTAAACAGGTATTTTCTGGCCATATTCTCGGTAATATTGATTTTGGGCTTGCTTGCCAGCGCCTGCGGCCCCAAGGCTGAGCCAACACAAGCGCCAGCACCGGCCCGGCCGGCACCCACGGCTGCCCCGACAACAGCGCCACCGGCGCCAGCCCAGCCAACAGCAGCGCCAACCCGTCCCCCCGTTGCCGCTCCGACAGCGGCACCGACCCAGTCTCCTATGGACAAGGCTGCGGCTTTTTACAAAGGAAAAAACTTCACTATAGTCGCGCCTTACAATCCGGGAGGGGGTTACGATAGCTGGGCTCGAATACTGGGCCCGTTCCTGGGAAAACACCTGGGAGCCACCGCAATAGTCAAGAACGAGCCGGGCGCAGGCGCTAAGTTAGCTTTGAACCGGCTGGCGAAGTTAAACGACGGCCTCAGTATTATTCTGTTTTCACCCAGGGCGTCTTTAACCGCCCAGATA
>JAUYHV010000155.1 GCA_030689845.1 Dehalococcoidia bacterium | reverse complement strand
CCTGGCTCTGGCAGACTACAAAATTATCGCTTCAACGAGAAACGCGGAGGAAACAGTTAAAGCAGCCGGGGAGTTCAATAAAAAACTCCGGATAAACGGGGTGATGACACTGGCCAATGACGTTCCCTTAACCGTGGCAAGGGTCGCCGAAGAACTGGGTTTACCTGGAATCACCGTTGCTTCTGCAAGACTGGCTTCCGACAAGCTGGCCATGAAGGAGAAATTCTCCTCCGATGGAGTCCCGGTCCCGGAGTTTAGAGAGGTTTTTTCATCGAAAGATGTGGCCGGGGCAGCAAATGACTGGGGTTTTCCAGTGGTCATTAAACCGGTGGACGGCCGGGGGGCGCGGGGAGTGCTGCGTCTAATTCCATCCACGGACCTGGATTGGGCATTCACCAGAGCACGGGACATATCAGAGCAGAAACGGGTGATGGTGGAAAGATTCATCGAGGGACTACAACTCAGCACAGAGTCAATGGTTTACCAGGGGCAATGCTACACTGCCTCCTGGTCCCAACGTAATTACGAATTTCTGGATCGTTTTGCTCCGTATATTATTGAAAACGGTGGGGTACTACCTGCCGACCTTTCCAACGAAGATATAGACAGTGTTGAGAAAATAGTAGCACAGGCTGCTACATCGCTGGGTATCGAGAATGGCTCGGTGAAGGGAGATATCGTCATGGATAAAGACGGGCCAAAGGTCATCGAGTTGGCAGCGCGTTTAAGCGGGGGATATTTAGCTACCGACCAGATACCTTTGGCAAGAGGAGTAGACCTTGTAAAACAGACCATCAAGCTGGCATTGGGCGAGAGTCTGGATGTTGCAGAACTGATACCCAGGGATTTATGCAAACTGGGTATCCGCTACTTTTTCCCGGAACCGGGGCGTATCGCGGCCATTCACGGGTTTGATGAGCTCGACCGGTTCGAATGGATAACCAAGAAGATGCTCTCCTACCGGGTGGGTGATGTAGTAGAGCCGGTAACCGACCACACCAAGCGGTCGGGCTTTGTTCACACCAGAGGCGAAACCTTTAAGGAAGCCGAGGAAAGGGCTATCTATGCCGCCAGCACGGTGAAAATTGAGACCGTACCGGTGTCAGTAGGAGTTTGACTGATAATCTGACCAAACTTTTTCTTTATACGGTCTTTCACGCTAATCTTGCCTTCTCCTCCATCCCCGAAGAGCACTACTCCGGGATTATAGACCGCTGCTTCTGGCCCGTCCTGGACCTCCTCGATAAATATCCGAGTATCAAACTCGGCTTTGAATTCCCGTCGGATACCCTGGAAACCATCAATAAGGAAGACCCTTTATTTATTAAAACCCTCGGCAAATACTGGAATGACGGGCGCTGCGAGGTAATAGGCTCCGGCTACTGCCAGACCATATTTCCTTTGATACCGGCGAAAGTGAATGGCATAAACCTGGCCATCGGCAACAAGGATTACCGCAGGTTTTTAGGGAAAGTACCCGTAACGGCTTATGCCAACGAACAGACGTATTCTGCCGGGATGCTGCGGCATTATACCGATAACGGGTACCAAAACCTTATCGTGGAATGGGACAATGTCGCAACTCACGGCTCTTATCCCCAGAAATTCCGCTACAAAACCCAGTGGGGAATCGGCCAGGACGGGACAAGGATAAAGATAATCTGGAATTCCGTTGTCGCTTTCCAAAAATTTCAACGCTACACCCAGGGAGAAATCAGCCTCGAAGAATATATTCAATACCTGGAGTCTCACCGGTCCGAACAGGAGGACAGGGCTTTCCTGCTGTATGGTTCGGACTGGGAAATCTTTGACTATCGCCCGGGCAATCCCGATCTCACATATTCCAAAAACGCGGGTATCGAAATCAACCGCATCGACGTTTTGTTCGGCCACCTTGCCAATAACCCGAAGTTCGAACTGGTTTCCCCCGGCAAAATAGCCGAACTGTTCCCCCCCGAAAACGAGATCAGGCTGGAATCGGCCGAGTATCCCGTTCCATGTAAAAAACAGGAGAAGTACAATGTCACCCGCTGGGCCGCCTGCGGCAGGGACAATATCAGGCTGAATACCCAGTGCTATTCCCTCTTTAACAACATTAACCGGATAGACTCGCTTGCCAGCTTCATAAAAAACAGGCGGCCCGGCAAAAAGATAGACGAACTCTGGAAAGAGCTGGTTTTTTTATGGGGCAGCGATTTCAGGACATACACCACCGACGATAAATACCTTTTATTCCGGAATAAGATGGGGAAAAGCCTGGGCGAATCGAATGAAATTTTAGACCGTCTCGCCGGGCAAATAGAAGTTAAGAAGGATTTTGCCCTGTTCAACCCGGGTAATTCCCCGTGGGAGGGGCTTCCTTTTACAATCGTCGCCCGTTTCCCGCCCGGAAAGATGAAAGGACAGCCTCTCCGGGTATTGCTCGATGGCAAAGCTGTGACAACCCAGGAATGTGAAGTTGAATTATATAGAGACGGCTATATCAGAAAGGCAAAGTTACTGGTCAAGCCTTACCTTGAGGCACTCTCCCTGGCACAGGGGGAAATTGTCCAGGACAAGCGTGTTACCGGGAATACCGGGGGTGTTGCCGTGGGGAACAATTTTGTCGAAACACCCTCCGTTAAGGTCTTCTTTTCAGAGTTTCGCGGCGGCGCCATTAAAGAACTGTTTTTCCCGCGGGTTTCAAAGGATTGCCTTGTCCGGACATTGCCTCATGGTTATTTCAACAACATCAGAATGGCGGCTGATTTTTATTCAGCCAATGTAATCGCCCTTAGCCGCGTGTCAAACGAACAAATTACCGACCTGAACAGGACAAAACTAATTTTCCCCGAAAATCCGGATGCTTTCCCCATCAGTATTCCTGTTTCCTGTTCTATTGAAACTTCGTTTGGGAAACTTTGGAAGACGTATTATGTCTCCCGTGACGAGCCTCGACTTGATATCCGATATCACTTCCACCTGAAAGACTTCAGGCCGCATTCGTTCAGGCTCGGGATGCTGACAATTAACCCGGAGGCATTTAATATTGACAGCCTGAGGTATTCAACGGTAAACGGTGGGTCATCGGTAGAGACTTTTTACCTCAAAGGGAAAAAAGTGCTTCACCATGAACCTGTGAGTTTGAGCGTTTCCGCTCACAGTTGTCTCGGAGCAACCGAAGGATGGGTAGATATCTCAGATGATGAAAAGGGCGTCTCGGTTATCTCCGAAAAATCCCGGTTATACTCTGTCCCCCTGATCCACTTTGAAGAAGTGGATAACACCTATTTTTTAAGGGTTTATTCTTCCATCGGTGAAGCGGATGATACCTCCAATTCCTTCTGGAGAGGCCACGCCACCATGAATATCACTTATTTGGGGCATAATAAAGGTCTCGGGAAGGTGCGCCGGGAAAGCGCTCATATTGACCAGGGACTGGTCACAATCTGGCGGAAATAAGGGCCGGTAGATCTATCCTTTCGGCTGGTTTTTATCCCTTTTACCGTTCCCGACCCGGGCTTTTAACGCATTCGGCACCCGGATAATTTCTTTCAATAACCGGATATCGTCCCGGTCGAAAGGTTTCAGCGCCCAGAGAGTAAGAAAGTAGATTACGGCA
>JAUYHV010000150.1 GCA_030689845.1 Dehalococcoidia bacterium | reverse complement strand
AAAAAATATTCAACTCTGTGTTGAACAGCGGCGCCTTTTCGAGGCGGCCCGTTTCCACCTACAGGCTACAGCTTAATTCGAAGTTCACCTTCCGCAAGGCTGCCATTGTTGTGCCTTATCTCCATGAACTTGGTATAACGGATTGCTACCTATCACCTTATTTTAACGCACGCCCCGGCAGTATGCACGGGTATGATATTTCAAACTACAATGAACTTAATCCTGAAATCGGCTCCTGGGCTCGATACAAGCATTTCGTCGGCAGCCTCCAAAAAAAAGGGATGGGCCAAATCCTTGATTTCGTCCCTAACCATATGGGCACCGCGGGAAACCCGTGGTGGCTGGATGTCCTTGAGAACGGCCAGAGTTCACCTTTTGCTATTTTTTTTGATATTGACTGGGAACCCGTGAAGGCTGAACTTCGCGGCAAGGTACTCCTGCCGGTCCTGGAAGACCAGTACGGGAAGGTACTGCAGGGTGGTGAAATCCACCTCATTTTTGAGAGGGGAGTGTTTTCCCTGCAGTACCATGATAACTTTCTGCCGGTGGATGTAAAAACATATGTAATTATCCTTGAGGGATGTTTGACACGTCTGAAAGAAGGCATGACGGAAGAAGACCCTGACCTTCTTGAAATACACAGCATTTATACCGCATGTAACAACCTGCCGGGACGTGATGAAAGAGAGCCGAATCTTGTCCATGAAAGGCAGAGGGAAAAGGAGATAATAAAAAAAAGGTTATGGGACGTGTGCTCAAGAAATCAGGTTGTGTCTGCTTCAGTTTCAGCTGAGGTAGACCTTTTCAACGGAGTGGCCGGTGACAGCACCAGTTTTGACAGGCTGCACAGGCTACTTGAGGCCCAGGTATATAGAATGAGTTACTGGAGAGTAGCTGCCGAAGAAATAAATTACAGGCGTTTTTTCGATATTAACGAACTGGTGGCTCTAACCATGGAGGATCCCTCCGTCTTCAAAGAGAGCCACAAAATGCTCACCCGGCTCCTCAGCGAAAACATGGTAACAGGTTTGAGAATTGACCATGTGGACGGCCTTTTCGACCCCGCCGGCTACCTTTCCAATGTACAGAGAAATTTTTTCCTGGATTTATGTTTAAAACGAGCATCTGAAAACCCTGAAGCGGCCAAATATGATACCGCAGCTCTTGTTGAAAAGTTTTCGGAAATATGGGACCGGGGAACAAACACTGAAGATGGTTCAGAGGCTGCCGTGCCGCTTTATATCATCGTGGAAAAAATCCTGGGGGAGAAAGAAAGCCTGCGGGGAACCTGGCCTGTCGCCGGAACGACCGGTTATGAATTCCTTAATGCTTTAAACGGTATTTTCATAGAGCAGAAAAACGCCCGGGATATCTTAAATATATATAAACGCTTCAGCGGGATTACCGAACGCTTCGAAAATATAGTGTACCACTGCAAAAACCTGGTAATGATGACTTCCATGTCGGCAGAAGTAAATCTACTGGCCCACCAGCTGGACCGCATCTCGGAAAGCACCAGGCAGTACCGGGACTTTACCTTGAACAGCCACAGGGATGTCATTCGGGAAGTGATTTCCTGCTTCCCCGTTTACCGTACATATATCAACTCGAGTTGTGACGAAGTAGAAGAACAGGACAAAGCTTATATTGAGGCTGCCGTCACCGAAGCCAAACGGCGTAATCCCGCTATCAGTTCATCTGTCTTCGATTTCCTGCAGAATACGTTGCTTATGCAATACCCGGAAGACATGAGTGATAATGGTAAAAAAGAGCAGCGTGTATTCGTCATGCGCTTCCAGCAATTTACCGGCCCCGTTATGGCCAAGGGGGTTGAGGACACGGCCTTCTATATCTATAACCCGCTGGTGTCCTTAAATGAGGTCGGAGGGAATCCGAGGCGCTTCGGCACATCCGTCGATGAATTCCACAGGCAGAATAAGCAGCGGCAAACGAACTTTCCCCATTCCATGGTATCGACATCCACCCATGACTCCAAGAGAAGTGAAGACGTTCGGGCGCGCATAAACGTATTATCCGAGATACCCCGGGAATGGAGGGCTGCCCTCGCCCGGTGGAGCCGGATGAACCGGGGAAAAAAGACTGTTACAGCCGGGATAACCATTCCTGATAAGAATGAAGAGTACTTGATATACCAGACACTCCTGGGTACATTTCCGGTGCGACCCCTCGATGAAAAGCTTCGAACCGACTACTGTAAAAGAATTCAGGACTACATGTTAAAAGCCATCAGGGAAGCCAAGGTCAACTCCAGCTGGATGAGTCCTGATAACCATTACGAGGCTGCGGTAATGAACTTTGTATCCGGTATCCTGAAACCTCTCCCATCCAATGCGTTTTTCAATGACTTTGGAGCCTTTAATAGACAGATTGCTCGATGGGGTATGTATAATTCCCTTTCTCAGACATTGTTGAAGGTGGTTTCTCCCGGGGTTCCTGACCTTTACCAGGGAAACGAGATATGGAACTATTGCCTGGTAGACCCGGACAACCGCGGGCAGGTGAATTTTACCGGGCGAAAAAGGCTTTTGAGTTCTTTGAAAAAGAAAATAGCCGGTTCCCACCGGGAGGAACTGGCCCGAAGCCTGGTGAAAAAGATGGAAGACGGGATGATAAAGCTGTACGTAGCTTCAGAGGCTCTGAAGTACCGGCGTGAAAATGCGGGGCTGTTTAATGAAGGTTCCTACATGCCTTTAAAAGGGATCGGGTCGGTGGGTGAACAGATTTGCGCTTTCATGTGGCAGAAAGAAAACAAACGGTTTTTGGTTTGTGTTCCAAGACTGGTTGCGGGACTTACCCGGCTTGGCAGCCTGCCGCCCCTGGGTTCCCAAATATGGGGAGATTCCATGCTAATCCTGCCCGACGATTGCCGCGGGCAGCAGTTTCACAATATCTTCACAGGCGAGAACATAAAAGCAGGGGACAACGAAGCCACTACGGGGCTGCCGTTGTCCCTGGTCTTTAGCGTGTTTCCGGTAGCGGCGTTGGAATTTTTGCAGCATTAAGTTGATCTCTTTACATATGGTGTATAATCAAATTAGATTATGTATAGTATTCACCTTCCTGCAGGTAAGCGTATTTACCAGTGGTGACACTTAAAAATATTATTTCTGGAGGTAAAAATGAGTAATAAATTACTGTTAATCGCCGCCACTATTTTTGCGGTTGGTGTCAGCCTGATCGGTCTGGACGTAGCTCACTCGAAGCCACCTGAAAAGGTAGAGGTTCTTATCACTTTCGACAGAACTCCGGGACCGGATGAAGAAGATTTCGTTCGCGAAAAAGGAGGCAAAATCAAGCGCTCCTTCCACCTCGTTCCGGGCATTGCCGCAACCGTTCCGGAAACGGCTATTCAGGGCTTAATGAACAATCCCCACATTAAAACTATTGAGCCCGATGTTACTTTTGACGCCCTTGACGTTGAACTGAACGATTCCTGGGGTGTTAAACGCATCGGAGCAGGGGCAGTACACGCCCTGGGTAATAAAGGTGCAGGCGTTAAGATAGCCGTAATAGACAGTGGTATAGACTATACCCACCCGGAATT
>JAUYHV010000132.1 GCA_030689845.1 Dehalococcoidia bacterium | reverse complement strand
ACCGTTCCTTTTTTAAATCGTTTCCTATCTGTCCTGTCATCAAGGCGGCAGCGGTACCGGGACGTTGTGAAAAAGGAAATACATGGGTCCTGGAAAACCCCATTTTCCTGCAAAGTTCAATTGTTCCATTGAACTCATCCTCTGTTTCTCCGGGGAACCCCACGATAACATCGGTTGTAACAGAAAGGTCAGGAACAGCCTGCCGTGCCTTTTGAACTGCTGCAATATACTTATCCGCCGTATATCGCCTCTTCATCCTGCTTAAAACACTATCATGGCCGCTTTGTAAAGGAATATGAAGGTGGCTGCACACCCGCGGCTTCCGCCATAAATTTAACAATTCATCAGTTATTTCCTGTGGCTGTAGCGATGTAAGGCGCAATCTCTGGACAGAGGTATTTTCCAGAATACCCTCTATTAACGTGACTAAATCGGTATGTTCATAATTGTAAGAGCCGATATTGCTGCCAGTTAATACAATCTCTTTGTGGCCCTGTGCCTCCAGATCCTTTATTCTTTTTATTACATCATCAGGTCTAACGCTATGTACGTTTCTTCGGACCGAGGGCACAATGCAATATGTACAGGTCTGGCTGCAGCCAATTTGTATTTTCACAAGCGCCCTGGTATGTTTTTTCTCGGGGCAGATAGTTGCGGTACGGCCAGTATGCAGCAAGTTTCCGGCGCCAATTAAATTTTCAATAATATCAGGGATTTTACCTTTCTCTTCATTGCCAAGTACTAAATCGACCCCGCCTTTTGTTTTAATATCTTCAGGCGACCTTTCAGCAAGACAGCCAGTGGCAATAATGACAGCGCCTGGATTATGCCCACGTGCTGAACTGATTAAACGCCTTGCTTTGCGGTCTGCAACGTGGGTTACGGTACAGGTATTTATAATAAGAACGTCGAATCCACCACCAGGTTCCACCATGTAAAATCCTTTTTCTTTTAAATCAGAGGAAATCTCTCCAGATTCAGACTGATTTAACTTGCAGCCAAGCGTGTAAATCGCTATCCTGGGGATATATTTATCTTCTTTAACCATCTTGCTGCCCCTAAAATTCCAGGATGTATTTCATAATAACGGGGCTTGAATTATTTTTATCTCCCTCTCTTCAATCATCCCCTTCTCGATGTGAAAAGCACGAACTTTTGGATGAGGTTTATCTTCCAGCGAAATAATTATGTAAAGAGGGTCCGACCAGTAAGCCAAATCCAAATCTGTTTGTGAGGGATATGATTCTGTATGGGTATGGGAGTGGTAAATTGCCAGAATATCCCACCCGTTAGTATCAATCTCGCGAAATATTTCTATCAATTCCCTTGGTTCCATGAGGTAACGGGTGGCACTGGCGGCAGAGTTGGTGACCCTATAAACTTTTGAAACTCTCCTGCTTTTCCCCGCAAGAAGTCCGCAGCATTCAACAGGGTCTTTTTCCCTCGCATGACTCAACATCTCATCAAGATGCGTTTGCTCCAGGTAAATCATGCTAACTCACCAGGGGATGAACCACTAATATACAGGATCCGTTGTGGTATTGAATATAAGTAGTGACGGAAATTAATCTACTCCCCTTTTAATTGTTAACTTACAGGAGTTATCCTCAAGCGTTTCTACTTTCACTATTTTATGCCCTTCGTTTTTGGCACTGCGTGGTACGTTTCGCATCGGTTCTCCCTCATCAATAATCACTTCCAGCAATTCCCCTTCTTCCATTTCTTCCAAAATCAGCTTGGTCTTAACCCAGTTCATGGGGCATAACGTACCGCGCAAATCAATGGCGTTATTTGTAGATGTTTCCTTCACTAAAATATTTTTTCCTTTCTTCGTTTGTCTCGATAGCCTCAAGGCTCAAGGGTTTAACAACTTCTTCGATATATTTTTGTAATCCATGCTTGTTCAAGGTGGTACCTATTCTTTCCCGTCCTACCGCTATCCCCCTGTACCACTCAAGCGTTTTCGGTACCAGTGACAGGGCTTGCTCATCGGAGATGAATTTGGCCACTTCATAACCGTAGATGGGATGTTTACCGTGTTTGCCTCCAACCCTTACCAACCATCCACTTTTCCCCCTTACCATCGCATCCATTGGACACACTTTTACGCAGTCACCGCAATAAATACACTTGCTGTCATCCCGTACAGGCAAGTCTCCTTCCATAACCAAGGCTTGTTCCTCGCAGGCTTTTACACACAGGGTGCAAGCATTACACAAATCAGGTACCAGGACAGGTTCAAGAATTCCCTGGAAACCAAGGTCGGCATCTCTCGAGTCTGGACAATCAATAGCGCATCCGGATATATTTATCTTAAACTTGTGGTGACCGGTTGGAACTCCAAAGTAATTACGGTCAATTTCGTTGCACAATTTTATAGTATCCATCAGCCCGTTGGGGTTCCATGTGCACCCCCCACAGGCATTTGGGACCCGTATACGAGGTCCACATGAGGCTACAGACCAACCAACCTCTTTGAGTTCCTTGACTACAGAAGAGAAATTATTATGGTGCACTCCAATTATTTCCAGTGACTGTCGGATGGATAGATGAACCTCACCCGTTCCATATTTTTCGGCTATCTCCGCTGCTTTCCTAAGTTTTTCCGGGGTTAAACTACCCCCGGGGCAGCGCAAACGCACAACAAATAAATTCTTTTGAACCTGCTTTATGAAACCACCGGACTTGAGTTCATTAAAATCCAGTTTTAGTTTAGCAGCCTCTTTTTGTAATGCTACCTTAGTGGCTTCTGATGGAGCATTATATTCATTTCCTGTTACCATATTTTAACCTCGCTTGCAGGCGGAAACTGTTATCTGCCGCCTGCCACTGCCGGGAGAATAGAAATGACGTCCCCGGACTTAACGGGAGTACCCAAATCCTGGAGAAAACGTATATCCTCATTATTGACATATAAAACTACAAAAGGTTGAATATTTCCTTCGGCTGTCAGGATTCTTTCCTTCAGTTCAGGGTATTTACCTGTCAAGTCATCCAGTACCTCCTTTACTGTTTCACCCTCAACCTTAACCTGCTTCTCACCACCTGTTGCCTTACGCAGTAGAGATGGGATTTGAACTTCGGCTGTCATTGTATAGCTCCTTTTTCATTTATCGGTTACCTTCAAGAAAACCGCCGCGTTCCTGGACTCCGGTTCTCAAAAATGGCCTGAATACAGGCTCATCATTCCGAGGATGGAACGCCGCAAAAATAATCGTAATCCACAAGTTCATTTATTGTTGGGTTGTCACCGCAAAGGGGACATTTGGGGTTGCGGCGAAACTTGACTTCGCGAAAGGTCATATCCAGAGCGTCGAAGTATATTAACCTTCCGCTCAGAGGTTCTCCAATACCGAGAGCCAGTTTAATGGCTTCCGCCGCCTGAATAGAACCTATTATACCAGTAATTACACCCAGAACGCCCGCTTCCTGGCAAGAAGGTATTGCCCCAGGCGGCGGCGGCACGGGATGCAGACAACGGTAGCAGCCCTTACCGGGAATAAAAACAGTAGTCATGCCTTCAAATAATAAAATACCACCGTGAACAAGAGGTTTTTTTGTTAGAAATGCCGCATCGTTAACAAGATACCGGGTCGGGAAATTGTCGCTGCCGTCAATTACCATATCATACTGGTTCATCAGTTCCCGGGCATTACCGGAATCAAGGCGTACTGAGTGCTGAATCACGTTTACGTCAGGGTTAATAGCCTTAATTGTTTCTGATGCAGAGACAACTTTCGGTCTTCCGACGTCATCGGTATGGTGTAGAATTTGCCTTTGCAAGTTACTCAGGTCGACATGATCGTAATCAACAATACCCAGGGTTCCTACTCCGGCGGCAGCAAGGTACAGAGCTACTGGTGATCCAAGTCCTCCTGCGCCAATAAGAAGGGCTCTTGTCTGCAAGAGCTTTCGTTGTCCCTTACCTCCAACTTGCTTCAATATTATATGCCGGCTGTAACGTTGTAACTGCTCTTCGGTAAAACCGCTCCAGGATTGCTGGTTGGGAGATAGGTTATCCATGTTACCCCTTCTTTCCAGAATTATTTGCAGTTACGTATTGTTCATTTATGTATTTTTTATTATATATTTTGGTTCCGGACTCAGCTGGTAAATCGATAGACAGGTAGTGTTCGCCAGTATCAGGCAGTATGGTTACTATTGTTTTACCCTTCCCCAACCGTTCACCCAATTTAATGGCAGCCGATACATTGGCTCCGGACGAAGGTCCGACTAACAGCCCTTCCTCCCGGGCGAGACGACCTTGCATAATATAGGCTTCATCGTCTTCAACAGTTATTATCTCATCTAACACGTTAATGTTGAGCACTTTGGGGATGAAATTTGCCCCGATTCCATCTATCCCATGTGGGCCGGCCTTGCCCTTGGAAATAAGTGGAGAGCGTGCAGGTTCCACGCCAACGATAAGAATGCCGGGAACCTCCTTTTTAAGAACCTCACCCACACCCGTTATGGTTCCCCCTGTTCCTATGCCGGTTAAGAATGCATCTATTCTTCCCTTTGTATAAGCCAATATCTCCCGGGCAGTTGTACGCCGGTGAATGTCCGGGTTCGCCGGGTTATTAAATTGCTGAGGCATGAAATAATCGGGATTTTGTGAAACCAGTTCTTCCGCTGCAGTTACGGCGCCCAGCATGCCCTGTTCAAATGGAGTTAAAACTACCTCAGCGCCATACCTGCGGAGCAGCGATACCCGCTCTTTGTTGGCATTTTGGGGCATTGTTAATATGACCCGGTAGCCTTTAGCGGCGCCTATCATTGCCAGGGCAATCCCCGTATTTCCGCTGGTTGGCTCGACAATGGTTGCGCCGGTCCGCAATAAACCTTTTTTCTCCGCATCTTCAATCATAGCAAGGGCGATGCGGTCTTTTACGCTCCCACCGGGATTAAGAGACTCTACTTTAACCAAAACAGTTCCGGTGTGTTGGGGCACCACGTGACGCAAGGTCAGAATAGCTGTGCCCCCAATAATTTTGGTTATATCTCTATTCATACAAATATTATAAGGATTTACTGCTCCTTAAATAACCAGGTGGATAAGTATCTCTCCCCGGTATCGGGCAATACAACAACGATAAGCTTACCCTGGTTCTCCGGTCTATTTGCAACTTCAATAGCGGCCCATGTTGCCGCACCGGAGGAAATGCCGGCAAGTATTCCCTCTTCTTTTGCCAGTCTTCTGGCCATTATTCCAGCGTTATCGCTGCTAACCTGGACTATTTCGTCTACGAGTTCCATTCTTAAAATATCAGGTTTAAACCCTGCTCCGATACCCTGTATTTTATGGGGTCCGGGCTTACCTCCTGAAAGAACAGGAGAATCTACAGGCTCAACTGCGATTGCCTTGAACTCGGGTTTTCTCGGTTTAATCACCTCGGAGACTCCAGTAATTGTACCACCTGTGCCAACACCCGATATTAAAATATCTACCCTTCCGTCTGTATCCCGCCAGATCTCTTCTGCTGTGGTTAGCCTGTGTATTTCAGGATTTGCAAGATTTTTAAATTGCTGGGGCATAAAATAACTTGGATTTTGCGACGCCAATTCCTCAGCTTTCCTTATAGCTCCGGGCATACCTTCCGGTCCCGGTGTCAGCACAAGTTCTGCTCCCAGAATTGCCAGTAACTGCCTGCGTTCCATGGACATGGTCTCCGGCATCGTGAGTATCAACCTGTACCCGCGGGCTGCGCAGACAAAAGCCAGGGAGATACCCGTATTCCCGCTGGTAGGCTCGACTATCACGGTGTCCTTTTTTATAAGCCCCTTTTCCTCGGCATCCACTATCATAGAAACACCGATCCTGTCCTTTACGCTTCCGAGGGGGTTGAAGGACTCAAGTTTGGCTACAATTTCCGCTTTTGTCCCGGCCGTAACCCTGTTCAATCTCACCAAAGGAGTGTTACCGACCAATTCGGTGCTGTCTTTTGCTATCCCCCTGGTAATTATAGGAATTTCGATTGTTTTGAACTTTAATTTCTCCACTTTACCGGACATTTTTTCCTCCTGTTAAAATATTAGATGTTTATTATAACTATTATCATGATAATAGTAAACAATAAAGTAAAAATATATCAACAAAATCCCCGTATGTCAAGTAATATTTGTAACGGGATTAAAATTAAAGTCGCTTCACACATTGAAACGTAATTTTACAAGATAACATTTAGCACGAAATAGTAATTTTTAAAAAACCCCGGATTGATCAATACTCGGTGCTTATAAATAATTTGGTATATGGTAAAATAATCGGGTTAATAAAAATTTAAGGTGGCTGCTATGGGTGAACCTACTCCACGTAAAGACAAAGAACTTCAAGACACAAAAGCCAGGGAACTTTTAGAGTACC
>JAUYHV010000128.1 GCA_030689845.1 Dehalococcoidia bacterium | reverse complement strand
GCTGGCTGCTGTTTTTGCCTGGATAATGTCGAGGACTGATTCCGCCTGGGCCAGGTCTATCCTGCCGTTGAGGAATGCCCGAAGGCTGAATTCACCCGGCAAGGCTAATCGAGCACCCAATCGCAAGACTATTTCCAGTGTTTTTTGCAGAGGCATCAGGCCACCATGGCAGTTAATCTCCACAACGTCTTCTCTGGTATAAGTGTGAGGGGCAGACATAAAGGAAAGCAGCACCTCGTCAACAGGCTCACGGGTTTCCGGGTCGGTAATAAAACCGTAGGCGAGATGCCGGTTTTCCAGCTTCCCTGAAAAAATATTTTTAGCGATTTCCCCGGCCTCGGGACCGCTCAGGCGCACGATTCCTATACCGCCTTCCCCGATAGGTGTCGATATTGCCGCTATCGTATCCTGGTACATCTTCCTGTTCCTGTTTTAATGCGCTAAACCGCTATTTTTTTTACCGTTTCCCTGGCGAAAATCCCGAAAAGTACAACTGTAACAACAAGAAAACCTGTTACGGCGAAAAGGGGGACAGACAGGCTGTGCGTCGTGTCCGCGAGCCATCCCATAAGGATGGGTCCGAGAAAGAAACCCACATCGCCGAAAGTTCTGAATAGTCCCAGGGTGATACCGAATTTACCGGGGGGAGCAATATCGGCTACATAGGCTGCCGGTATTGAACCGCCAACACCTCTGCTGAGTCCCATTATTACCGCTGCGGCCATAAACACCCAGATGCTTTTACTTAAACCGAAAAGGCTTACTGAAAAAGCCAGTCCGATAATGCCCGGAACTATTACAACTTTACGCCCGACTTTGTCCGAGAGCCAGCCAACCATGAATACAGTTACCAGAGTTGTTATGGCTATCAGGGTCATAGCCAGACCCAGTTGCCCCTCTGTCATGCCCAGTTTGGAGTGCCCGTATAAAGGCAGGATAGTCTGCTGACCGCCGCTTGCCGCAATAAAATTACCAATTACAACCAGGGTTATCAGCAGGAAACTGTTATCGCGCAAAAGGGTTTTTATGACCGATAATGTACTTGAATTATTATTATTATATGTATTCTCCGGCGGAGAAGGCTGCACAGATTGGCCGGGCGCTTGCGTTACAGGTTGTTTTGAGGAGGTTTCTGGTATAAAAAAATAAGTCCACAAACTTGCTGCGATGGTCATGGCTGCATATACGAAAAAAGGGGCTCTCAGACCAAAATACTGGGCAACAAACCCGCCAAATGCTGGACCCAGACTGTTTCCCACCTGCCGGCTGCCGGAATGTAAGCTCAGGTACTGAGCCCGGGTTTCGGTTGTGCTTAAATCTGCCAGGGCAATCTGGGCTGTTACTACGTGGACGGCCGAACTGACTCCCAGGAGAAAACGGAATACGATTAGCTGCCAGAATTCGGTGGATACAGCCATTCCCAGGGAACTGAGTCCAGTGACCACTGAAGCGAAAATAAGCATCGACCGGCGCCCGAACCTTTCCGCCAGCCGTCCTGCAGGCAGGTCGGTTATTATCCGTGCTAAGCCGTAAACCGATACCAGAAAGCCGATCAACGTCACTGAAAC
>JAUYHV010000125.1 GCA_030689845.1 Dehalococcoidia bacterium | reverse complement strand
CATTCGAGACAATCGGAATCAAAGGTGCTACGGTCTTTGTTACTCTTGTTTCTCCAAGCCCTGATGAAGTATCCGCAGAAGACTTGGCAAATCGGCTTAGAAAGGATTGGCAAAACCAACGCTTTTCTGGCATTAATCTTGGACATGTTTCTGTCATGGTTTTTGATAATAAAGATGCTCCGCAAAGATGGCTTCAGATATGGGATAGATTGGCATCTATGTCTGACCAAGAGTGGAGTAAAGAGCAAGCTCAAATATTTCCACACTTCATTGCACAGTATTTTAAAAATACCACAACAGGTTTTCACCAAGTCGAGTTTTACTCTAGAGATGCTGAAAATAGGATTATGCAAACAATTAAATTTTGAGGTTAGCTCTGTTTGGTGCGAGTGCTTCCCTTGTTCTTAATATTCAGTCTTGGTAACACAATTACCAAATAGTGAATTCAGATTTTACCCCGTTTTTTTTACCGCCAGGGTTATCTCAACGCCGCCCAAGCGGTGCGTCTCGGAATATGCGCCCTCCCCGGCAGTTCCGGCGACAAGGCTCAGGGACAGGGTTTCCTGCTTTATATATTCGGCATACTGCTCCATCACCCTGCCGGTTTCGCTGTCGGCGCTGTAGCAGGTGTTGATGTGGTCCGTGACATCGAAGCCGGCGCTGCGCCGCATGGTCTGGAGAAGGTGCACCAGTTCCCTGGCCGTTCCTTCGCCGGCAAGTTCCGGCGAAATAACGGTGTCCAGCGCCACAATGATATCCCCGTCGGCCGCCACGGCATACCCGCCCTTGCCCCTGGTCAGGACCTGCAGTTCCTGGGGCAGCAGTGTAAAATCCCCCATGGAGGCTTCGCCCCTGGTCCTCAGGTCCCAGGCGATTTTCCGGGCGTCCGCGGCCTTCAAAAGCCTGGTTATTTCCCCCATCTTTATACCGTATTTCGGACCCAGCACGGGGAGGTTGGGTTTAACCTCGTATTCCAGGACGGCTCCTTCCTCATTCATGATTTCCAGGTCCTTGACGTTGATTTCGTCCATGACCTGCTCTTTTATCCTGGCAAAAGCCTGCCTTTCCTCTTCACGGCGAAGCCTGCACAGCGCCCTTGCAAGCGGCTGCCTCACCCTGGTATTAGCCTTGCTCCTGGCTGCTCTGCCAAGGCTGGAGAGTTTCATAGCCAGTTCCGTATCCGCGTTGAGCTGCTCGTCTATCAGGGAAACGTCGGCAGAAGGATAAGCCTCCATGTGGACGCTTTCCATGGAAGCAGGGTCCGAGCCCCTCTCCAGGTTCTGGTATATCTCCTCGGCGATAAAGGGAGTGAAGGGAGCTATGAGCTTGATCAGGGTAACCAGGCACTGGTAGAGAGTTGAATAAGCCGCCATCTTGTCAGCATCGTTCTCGCTCTTCCAGAAACGGCGCCGGCTCCTCCTGATGTACCAGTTGGACAAGCGGTCAACGAATTCCTCGATGCGGCGGGCAGCCGTGGTGGGATCATAGCTTTCCAATTCTTCATTGACCTTGACCACCAGTCGGTTTAATTCCGAAACGATCCACCTGTCCAGGGAAACATCGAGGTTCCGGACACGGTTTACGGCTGGGTCGAAGTTATCTATGTTGGCATAGGTGACGAAAAATGAATAGCTGTTCCACAGTGTCAGCATGAATTTCCTGACCACCTCGGTTACCTGCTCCGTTGAGAAGCGGCGGACGTTTCCCGGGGGCGCCGCTGTAACCAGGTACCAGCGCAGGGCATCGGCGCCCTGGGAGTTCAAAACGGTGGCGGGCACTATCACGTTACCCTTAGCCTTGCTCATCTTCTCACCTTTGGCATCCAGGATATGCCCCAGGCAGATGACATTTTTATAGCAAGGCCTGTCGAACAGCAGCGTGGAAAGGGCGTGGAGGCTGTAAAACCAGCCCCTGGTCTGGTCGACGGCTTCACAGATAAAATCAGCCGGGAAATTCTTCTTAAAATTGTCAGCGTTCTCCATGGGATAATGCCACTGGGCAACGGGCATGGCGCCGGAATCAAACCAGCAGTCAATTACCTCAGGGACCCGCCGCATGATACCTCCGCATTCGGGGCAGTAATAGGTTACCCCGTCAATGAAAGGGCGGTGCAGGTCCAGGGGCTCAGGCAAACCTGAGAAACCAGGCTTGTCCCGCAGTTCCCCGAGAGAACCGGGGCACTCGAAATAGTCCGGGGCCCCGCCGCAGGCATTCCCGTGCTCCGCCGACCGCTCGCAGCGCCAGACATTGAGAGGGGTGCCCCAGTAACGTTCCCGGGAAAAGGCCCAGTCCACGTTATTTTCCAGCCAGTCCCCGAAGCGTCCCTGCTTTATGTGTTCCGGGAACCAGTTGATTTCCCGGTTGCAGGCGATGAGGCGGTCTTTTATGGCCGTGGTCCTGATGTACCAGGAACTCTTGGCGTAATAAAGCAGGGGGGTGCTGCAGCGCCAGCAGAACGGATAGGTATGAGTAATCCTCCCGCTCCTGTAAAGAAGGCCGCGGCTCCTTAAGTCCTCGGTGATAACGGGGTCGGCAGCCTTGGCAAACAAACCGTCGAATCCGGGGAACGGACCGCACACTTTTCCCTGCAAATCCAGGGTCTCCACCAGGTCCAGGTTGTGGGTTTTCCCGGTTTCGAAGTCTATCTCCCCGAAAGCGGGGGCGATGTGAACGATACCCGTGCCGTCATCCGTGGAAACGAAGTCTCCCGTGATTACGGGGTTTGTCTCTTTGTCAGCAGTCTGCTGGCGGCGCACCGCCAGGCAGGGTTTACTTGTGCCCGGAATATCCGCCCAGGGATCGAAAAGGGGTTCGTACCTCAGCCCTTGGAGGCCTGCTCCGGGGAAAGTGTTTAACACCGTGTATTCCCCCGTGAGGGAACTATCAAGCAGCGCCCTGGCCATTATCAGGTATTCTCCCCCGGTTTCCACCAGGGCATATTCAGCTTCGGGACTGACGGCCAGGCCGGTGTTTCCGGGCAAAGTCCAGGGGGTCGTGGTCCAGGCCAGAAGGTAAACCGGCCCGGGAGCCATGTTGACTGCAGATTTAACCTCCCTGGAACCTCCCGTCCCTCCGTTAACAATTTTGAATTTAATATGAACGGAAGGGTCGTCCGTGTCGTCTTTATAGCCCAGGGCGACCTCGTGAGAACTCAACGAAGTGCCGCAGCGGGGGCAGTGGGGCGTAACCTTGTATCCCTGGTAAACCAGGCCCTTGTCCCATAACTGCTTTATTATCCACCAGCAGGACTCCATGTAGGAATTATCCATGGTGATATAGGCGTTTTTAAGGTCCAGCCAGAATCCTATGCGCTCGGTAACAAATTCCCACTCCTTCAAATAGCGGAAAACGCTTTTCCGGCAGCGCTCGTTGAATTCGGCGATCCCGTATTTTTCAATTTCCGTCTTGGATGACAGACCGAGTTCCTTTTCCACCTCGAGTTCCACTGGCAAGCCGTGGGTGTCCCATCCCGCCTTTCGCGGAACGTGGAAACCCCGCATGGTCCAGTAACGTGGTATGACGTCCTTAAAGGTTCGGGAAAGGACGTGGTGTATCCCCGGGTTTCCATTGGCGGTTGGCGGCCCTTCGTAAAATATGTACTCAGGCGCCCCTTTCCTCGATTCCGCGACCTTTTCGAAAATCCCTTTTTCTTTCCAGAAACCGAGTATCTTTGTTTCCATTTCCGGAAAGTTCACGTTACTATTAACGGGTTTGAACATGAGTCCCCTTTCCCGAGTGAATTAAAAAAACCTTCCTGCCATGAGGCATATTTCACCACCTGGGAAACTTTCCCGGCAGGAAGGGGTTAAATAATAATATCCGCTGGTAAAAAAGTCTTGCTATTTTACTCCATATCAGCCGCAAGGTGAAGTTTTTCCTCCGGGGAACTCCTGCGGGTGTTTTTTAGTCAGCGAAGAGCCGCCCGCACCACGGTGCGCTACGCCTTTTGAACGTCATGTTGTACCACCTAATGATTGTCATTCTGTCCCGATAAACCGGGACTCGCGGAACGGAGAGCGCAGTCGAGGAATCTACTGGCAGAAGGGAAATACCAGAATCGTAGGGGCGGACCCCCGTGTCCGCCCACCCACAGGCAGGGACGCCTGTGCCACCAGATTTAAGAAGGGCAGCCTGCATCAATAAAAACATGACAGTAATTAATTGTAAAAATAAGGGTAATCATTATTCCAGTGGGCCTCAGTGTTAATTTGCACGGTCCTGCCTATTGTTACCAGACCCTTCGACAGGCTCTCCGGAACGGAGTCCGCTCCGTTCCGACTCCGTCTCCGACCCCGCTCGGCGGGAGAGTCCCGATACATCGGGACAGGGTGACAGAAGGTAGAAACCAGAGATACCTTTTCCCGGCAGGTTGAATTATACATCCGATAAGTATTATTATGTGAGCCGTTTTCTATAATCAATCAGGAAGGTAAGAAGTCCCATTTCTCTGATTCCCGTCTATGTAGTCGGATTCTTAAACTTCGCGGCCATGACCCTCTTGTATCCCGTCATGCCCCGCTTCGCCGACAGCCTGGGGGCAACGGTAACCCAGGTTGGCATCGTTGTAGCTTTACAGCCCTACGTCGCGGCCGTCACCCAGGCGCCCGTCGGGCTGCTTTCGGACCGTATCGGGAGGAGGCTGCTGATATTCGGCTTCATGATTCACCTGGTCTGTTTCCTCCTGTACGCGGTGGTAACCGACATCGGCCTGCTCATGGCCGTTAAAGCCTTTAACGGCCTGGCCAACGCCGCTTTTTACCCGGCTGCCAGCGCCTTGGTGGTGGACCTGGCGGCGAAGGAAAAGCGGGGACAGGCCCTGGGACTGTTCGCCACCAGTACCCAGCTTGGCAACATGGCCGGTCCCGCCATGGGCGGGCTAATCCTGCAGCATTTCGGTTTCCAGGCAGCTTTCCTGACCAGCGCGGGAATTGCTCTCGTAGCCACCATGTTTGCCCTGTCCAGGATGAAGCTGGTCCGCACCGGCGCGTTGGCGGGGGGAGAGAAAATGACCTGGGGCTGGCTTAAAACCCGGAGAGCGCTGGCCTCGTTTCTGGCTACCATGTTCATAATGGTGGGCATCGGCAGCGTTATTTCATTCTTCCCTCTATACGGAAAGGAAATAAACATTGACGTGGCCCGGGTGGGATTCATTATTGCCAGCATATACCTGGGGTCTGTTTTGACCCGCGCCCTGGCGGGGAAAATTTCCGACCAGGTGGGCAGGATCCCGGTTATCCTGACGGGAATGCTCCTCTGCACAACGGGGGTGTTCCTTATTTCAAGGTTTACCGGTGTTTTCCCCCTGCACATAGCCGCCTTCATATATGGTTTAGGCCTCGGTTCGGCCCTGCCGGCCTGCGCCGCCCTTATCGCCGATGTTGCCCCCCTGAGTGTCAGGGGTTTCGCCATGGGGCTTAACAGCGGCTCCTTCAATGCGGGGCAGGCCATAGGAGCAACGACCCTGGGCTTTGTGGCGGCGTCCGTAGGTTTCGCCAGTATGTACCTGGTAACGACTATTTCCCTCGGTACGGGAATCCTTATTGTCATTTTTCTTACCAGGGGGAAGTAAAAAGCCCCAATAGCCAGCTTTGAAGAACGAGGTTTGAGAGGAAGGGCAGGGGGTTTTATTTCTTGATATCGAAACAACCTACCTGGCGGTTTTTACCCATACCTGCTTTCCGTCGGTAATAAACTCCACGGCACCCCGGCTGGCGACGTAATAAACCTCAGTACCTGACACGGGCTGCGGGTCACCGACATCTTTATCTTTTTCGCTTGAAATGCCGGGAACCACCACGGCCTGGAGCCCCCCGGGCAGCACAACGGGTTGGATATTTTTACTGTCCCGAAGGGGCAGCTTGAGGATGGTGCTCTTTTGTTTTGCCTGCCTTGCCAGGAGATCGTTCCGAACACCGGCACCCGCAAAAATGAACTGTGCCTCCCCCGCATCCAGGAGCAGAGTTACGCCCGGTGGGCCGGGCGGAGACTGGAGCACTTCGAGGCTGAATCCCCCGTCCAGTTCCACCACCTGACCGGTACTGGCCTCCGTCGCAGGAATTCCCCGGTTTTCAACCTCCCTCCGCCATTCTGCAAGTATTGCGACCGTGCCGGGACCACCTGCAG
>JAUYHV010000123.1 GCA_030689845.1 Dehalococcoidia bacterium | reverse complement strand
CTGCCGGAGAGAACCTGGTACGGTTTGCCATATTGATGAACAACTTAAGCAGGGCACCGGGGTGGACGGGGTGTGGAGCGGTAGCTGGGTCGAAGAATCTGAAGGCGGTAGTTGTCCGGGGAACCAAAGGAGTAAAGGTAGCCCGCCCGGAGGAGTTCGCCGCAGCCTGTTTGAAGGCGAGGGAGACGGCAAAAGGGTTACACGCGTTACCGGTGTTGAGGAAAATGGGCACCATGTGGCTCATAAGGAACATGTATGCCGGTGGTTACCTGCACAAGAATAATTACGGTGTGGTTCAGATTACCCAGGAGGAGATGGAGCAGGTAAGCGGCGAAAAACTTGCCGAGGATTATTTTGAAAAGTCTTTAGGCTGCTATGGCTGTGTTATTCACTGTTCCCACTACTGCGTAGTAAAAAATGGGCCGTATGCCGGAATTCAGGGTGAAGGTTTTGAATACGGCAACCTGGACCCCTGGGTTTTATGGGGAGGTTCGGCTAACCTTGCTTATGGGATTGCGGCTTGTCAATATTGCAACGACTACGGAATGGACGGTTCGGAACCCGGAGAATTAATAGCCTGGGCAACCGACTGTTTTCAAAGGGGGATAATAAATACCGAGGACACGGGAGGGCTGGTATTAAACTGGGGAGATGAAAAAACGGGGTTGGAGTTGTTAAGAAAGATGACCTACAGGGAGGGGTTTGGGGATATACTGGCCGAGGGCATGTGGAGGGCTTCCCAAAAGATCGGGAAGGGAAGCGGTTTTTACGCTCATACCATAAAGAAAAAGCAAAGCCAGGAAAAGCCGGTCAGGGCATCCTACGGGGCGGCCTTGATGACGGCTACTTCGACCCGGGGGGCGGACCATCTTAAAGGGTTTCCTTCTTTTGAGCGCCGCCATCTTTCTCCGGAACTTGGGAAAAAGCACTGGGGAAATCCTGACGTGGTGAATCCCCGAAGTCCCCATGGAAAGGTGGAGGCCGGTGTTTATTACAGGCTGATGTGTACCCTGGGCGACATCCTGGGGGTCTGTAAATTCGTAGGACGCTGGTTTAATCCTCTGGATGGATTGAAAGAGGAAGAATGGGCACAGATGGCCTCGGCAGCCACCGGCGTCGATTTTTCCACGGAAGATATTCTGGATATTTGCCGCCGTGTTTATACACTGGAGCAGGCATATAATAACCGTCTGGGTATCAACAGGAAGGACGATACTATCCCCGAGATATTTTTCGAGGAGCCTTTCGATACCGGGCCGTTGAAGGGTCATGTATTAAAAAAGGATGCTTTTCAGGGCATGCTCGATGAATACTACGAATACTGGGGATGGGATCGGGAGACCGGGATACCAACCCGCCAGGCGCTGGAATCCCTGGGATTAAAGGATGTTGCGGATGAACTGGACGCCAGGAAGATATTGCCTAAAACTACAGCTAAACGGAGTTAAGAACTTGGACTATGATATTGTTGGAAAAAGGGTCCCCAGGACCGATTCACTGGACAAGGCGACGGGGATCGCGCAGTACACGGGAGACATATCTTTACCCGGAATGCTTTATGGCAAAATATTGCGCAGCCCTTATGCCCATGCCAGGATAAAAAGTATAGATAAAAGCCGGGCGGAGAGACTGCCCGGAGTGAAAGCCGTTATCACAGGGAAGGACACGGCCGGATACAGGTTTGGGGTTTTCAGGGCTACCAGGGACCAGTACCTGTTGCCCATTGACAAGGTTAATTTTTTC
Organism: Dehalococcoidia bacterium; assembly: GCA_030689845.1. Classification (GTDB taxonomy): domain Bacteria; phylum Chloroflexota; class Dehalococcoidia; order JACQUA01; family JACQUA01; genus JAUYHV01. The sequence goes on along the minus strand of JAUYHV010000123.1, from coordinate 9,005 downwards.
GGTGAAGAAGTGGCAGCCGTGGCTGCCGTAGACCTCGATACAGCCGAGGAAGCGTTATCTCTTATCGATGTTGACTATGAACCCCTTCCCTTTGTTTTAACCCCGGAGGAAGCCCTCAGGGAAGGGGCTCCGGTTATTCATGACATATTCCCAGGGAACGCCTTTCGTTCCCTGGTGGAATTCGGGAATGTAGAAGAGGGTTTTGCCCAATCGGACTATATAAGGGAAGACACATTCTCAACGCCCAAGGTAAGTCACTGCCAGTTGGAACCGTACGGCGCCCTGGTCAACTATGATTCCTGGGGTAAATTGAGCATATGGGTGCCCAACCAGTCGCCCTTTACCAAGCGCCGGGCTTTATCCAATGCCCTGGGCATCCCGCTGAATAGTATCAGGGTCCACCATGTCACTATCGGCGGGGCCTTCGGAGGAAGGTCGGACACTTTCCCGGCCGAGTTTTGCGGAGCTTTGCTGTCGATGAAATTAAAAAAGCCCGTGAGGATTGTGTATACCCGGGAAGAGACCATGTTTGCCACAAGGCACAAACATTCCATGAGTATCTGGATTAAAACCGGCGTGAAGAAAGACGGTACCATAATGGCCAGGGATATTAAAGCGATCCTCGACGGCGGGGCTTACATGAGCAGCGGCGTGATGGCTGTAAATGTTCCCTGGCAGCTGGAGGAGGTTGTTTACAGGTCTCCTAACATGCGATATGAAGGGTACAGGGTATACACCAACAAGACTCCGGCTTCTATGATGCGTACGCACCCGAGCCAGTTGCATTATTCCGAGGATGTACAACTGGATATGATAGCGAAAGAGCTGAACCTGGATGCCCTGGAAATACGTTTAAAAAACGCCGTGCAGCCGGGAGAAAAGTTGCCCAGCGGGTCTAAAGTGTCCAGTTATGCCCTGTCGGAAACCATGATAAAAGCAACGGAGATGGCCGGATGGAAACAAAAAAGAGGCAAGATGGGGAAGTACCGGGGGATAGGAATGGGTTGTGCTGCCTGCATGGCAGGTTTTAACCTGGGCTTTCGCGGCGGGTCGTCGGCAATAATCAAATTCAATGAAGACGGCAGCGCTACCCTGTTCAGCGGTAACGTTGACAACGGCCAGGGAAATGAAAGTGTTTTGACCCAGATTGCAGCTGAAGAACTCGGTTTGACCATGAATGACATTAACCTGATATGCGCCGATTCTGAGTATACGACTCAGGACCCGGGCAGCTATACTATGACAGCCGTCTTTGTTTCGGGAAATGCCGTAAAAAGGGCGGCCGCCGATGCCCGGCAGCAGTTGATATCGATAGCTGCGGGAATGCTGCAGGTTGAACCCGGGGACCTGGCAATCCGCCAGAGACAGGTATATACGGTTAAAGGTGCGCAGAAGCGGATACCCGTTGAGGACGTCATCAGGATGTCCTTCCTGAAGGGAGAGCCTGTAATTGGCCGGGGGGCCTATATTTTAAAAGTGGATGACACTGATATGCTTTCCGGAAGAGTGCACGGGCAGCAGACCGGCGCCTACACGGGGGGTACGGTTGTGGCCGAAGTTGAGGTAGATGGGGAGACGGGAAGCGTAAAGGTTGTTAATTTGACCATAGTGAGTGATTGTGGCGTTGCTATCAACCCCATGGCGGTGGAGGGGCAGCAGGAGGGGGTATCTGTCATGGCTCTTGGCGAGACGTTGTGCGAATACCATACATGGAATAAAGATACGGGAGAACTCCAGACCGGTTCGTTCAGGGATTATAAAATACCGGGGTCTCTGGATCTGGGAAGCATTAAGGCTGCCCTTGTAGAGACCATTGACCCGGAAGGACCCTTCGGGGCAAAAGAAGGGGGAGTGACCTGCGGACCCGCGGTTTGTGGAGCTATAGCCAATGCCATATATGACGCTACTGGTATATGGGTTAAAGAACTGCCGGTAATGGCAGAAAAAATATATGTAGAATTATCATCCGGGATTAAAGATGAAACTGGCAATTAAGACTAATCTCGGAACGGGAGAATCGTCCAGTGAAAGCAGTGTTGAACTGGACACGGTCAGCCCGGTCATTAAAGATGTACTGGACATAATCTCAGAGAAATTCCAGAATGGAAGACCACTTTACGATAAATCGAGAAACGAAGTCGACGCCGAAGAATACAGCATCCTCTTGAACGGTACGAACATGCGGTTCCTTCCTGAAAAACTTTTAACACCTTTATCCGAGGGTGACGAGGTCCAGGTGTACCGGTGGTTCGAACTTCTCGGCGGAGGATAGGCAAACCTAAAGATAATATATCAAAAATAAAAATAATATTTACGAGGAGAAACCGGTAAATGGCTAACAAAGATAATACCAGTATCAGGGGTATGATTGAGATACTCAGGGAACAAGGGGAACTTCTGGAGATAGACGGGGAAGTTGACCCTATTTATGAAATTTCCGGGATTCAGAAAGCGCTGGAAAACGGGCCTGCGATTCTCTTTAACAAGATAAAGGGATATCCCCATGCCAGGAATATAGGCAATATATTTTCCAGGAAAGAGCGGGCTCCCAAGATCTTCGGTTTAAAAGACCCCAGGGAATTGAGGCTCAGGTGCCGTGAAGCCATGAGAAAACCAATACCCCCGAGAGTTGTAGAGAGCGCTCCTTGCCAGGAAGTCGTAATCACAAAAGACATAGATGTAATGTCGGTGGTGCCGGTAACCAAGTACACGGAGAGGGACGGCGCCCGGATAATAGGCGGTAATAATACGTTCCTTTGCGGTGACTGGCACGGCGGCGGTACCCACCTTTCTTTTAACCGTCTGAATTTCCGCTGGCCTGACAAGTGCAGCCTGGCTATCGGAGCGGGCAGTCACCTTGAAACAGCCGCCCATTTGCTCCACCGGGGAGATAAAATCCCGGTAACTTTGAATTTGTGTAATGTTCCAGCCGGTTTAATGGTTGCCGCAGCTGGTTTTATCCATCCCCTGGTACCCGTCGGAGCCGACGAGGTTGGATATGCCGGAGGAATACAGGGGAAACCGGTGGACATAGTAAAAGCCAAAACCCAGGATACTTATTCTATTGCCAACGCGGAATGGGTCCTGGAAGGCTATATTGATACAAAGCAAAAAGCCTGGGAGTCCGAAGATGCTGAAAAATTGGGCAAAGAGGGAATAGCCCCGGTATTTCCCGAGTGGACTGGTTACCTGGGTCGGGCTTACCGATTGCTTCTTTTCCAATGCACGGCTATTACACACCAGAAGGACAGACCGATTTTCTTTACTCCCCAGGCGAATTCCTTCGAAGGCGACATGATGGGTTCGGCTTTCAGGGAAGCCTGTTTCTGGGAACTGGCCGACAGGATTCGCCCCGGTTTGGTAACAGATGTAAATATTATCGAAGGAGTTGCCGGTTGGGGCGGCAACATAATTTACCAGGTTCAGAAAAGAAGGAGGGCCGACGAAGGTTACCAGCGTCAGATTCTCGCATCCGCCCAGGCATCCGCTATCGGTCTCAGGTTTGCGGTTATTGTTGACGAAGATGTGGATATTTACAGCGCCGAGGATGTCATGTGGGCCCTTGCCACCAGGGTAAACCCCAAGCAGGACCTTATAATCGGAGCCGGCGGTGGTATGGGCCAGGTGCTTATGCCCATGGAAAGGGTCCAGGCCGCCATGGAAGCAAAGTCAGAATACCGCTTTGAAGGCGGCATGGCTTTTGACGCTACCGTGCCTATTGACGCCAAGTGGAACTTTGAGCGTTCAAAGCATCCTGTAGACAGGGTGGACTTAAAGAAATGGCTCTCTGAAGCGCAAATTCATGGAATCAAGGCGAAGCAGAGCGATTATGCCAGGATTATGGCTAAAAAAGGTTAATTAAACATGAAACCATATGTGGTATCCGTCGATAGCGGAGGAACTTTTTCCGATTGTGTCGTTATCGATGACCAGGGCCGGGTTGTAAGTGGTAAAGCCCTCTCAACTCCCCGGGAACCTTCCCTGGGAGTGCTGGATGCTGTTTCCAACGCGGCGTCTGAACTAAACATGTCAGGTCAGGACCTCCTGGCACAATCAAATACTTTCGGCCATGGAACGACCATTTCCACCAACGCCATATTGACCAGGCGCGGGGCAAAGGTCGGATTAATAACGTCGAAGGGCCATGAGGACGCCATAATTATAGGCAGGGTACATCAAAAAGTGGCGGGTCTTAGCGAAGAGGAAATAATAAACGTTGCCTTACTTGAAAAAGCCAATCCGCCGCTGGTCCCCCGTGCCCTGATTTATGGCGTTTCGGAACGGGTAGACCGGAGCGGCAGCGTCATTGTTCCTTTGAACCTCAAGGAAGTCAGGGAAGCTGCCCGGCAACTGGTTGAAGATGGAATTGAAGCCATTGCCGTCTGTTTCTTATGGTCCTTCATGAACCCGGAACACGAGAAGCAGACCCAGGAGGCGGTAAGGGAGCTTTTCCCCGATTTGCCCGTGATTATTTCCAGTGAACTCGCTCCTGTCATGAAGGAGTACGAACGTGTATCTACGACAGTTATGAATGCCTACGTCGGGCGCCTGACCGGGCAGTATTTACACAAGTTGAAGAAGGGATTGGAGGATAATGGTTTCACAGGTTCAATGAATATTATGAGTTGCGCCGGCGGTTTAATGTCCATATCCGAGGCTGCGGGTAAGGCGATATACTGCATCGGTTCCGGGCCTGCCGGCGGCATCATGGGGGCGGTAGCTCTGGGTGAAGCTATGGGTTACAAGAATATCGTAGCCAGCGATGTTGGGGGGACCAGTTTTGACGTTGGCTTGATTGTAAATGGAGAGCCGGTTCTGGCAAGCGCTCCGGTTGTGAACAAATACCATATTCTGGCTCCCATGGTGGATGTGGTCTCCATTGGTGCCGGTGGCGGGAGTATAGCATGGATTGAGCAGGAAACCGGAAGGTTGATGGTGGGACCTCAGAGCGCAGGGAGCGACCCAGGACCTATTTGTTATGATAGGGGTGGTGAGGAACCCACGGTTACCGATGCCGACCTCATTCTTGGCCGGTTGGACCCTGACTATTTCTGGGGGGGAAGAATGAAGCTGAATAAATCCAGGGCGCTGGCTGTCATGGAACAGAAAATAGCGGCCCCTTTAAAAATGGATGTAACAGAAGCTGCTGCCGGGATCGTGGAGATCGTGGACGCCCACATGGCCGACCTGTTGAGGAAAATGACCATCGGGCGAGGTTACGATCCCAGGAATTTTGCGCTTTTTTGCTTTGGAGGCGCCGGGCCGGTTCATTTTGCAGCCTATTCCAGCGATGTCGGAGTGCCGGTAGCAGTCGTTCCTGAAAAGGCAGCGGTCTTTTCAGCTTACGGAATAGCGCTGTCGGATACAGTCTATATTGACGATATGTCCGAGCCCATGACGATGCCAGTGAACACTGTAAGGGTGAATGAGATATTCCAGGTTCTGGAGCAGAGGGTTTTAAACAAGTTCCAGCAGCACGGGATTAAACGGGATAATATTGCCTTAAAATATTTCCTGGAAATGCGTTACAAAGGGCAGGTCCATGCCCTTTTTTGCCCGGTTGCTAAAGAAGACATTTTATCCGGTAACATTGGGGCGATGATTCAGAGTTTCGATGGGATATATGAGAAGAGGTACGGGAAGGGCACAGCCTTCAAAGAAGCCGGGATAGAAGTGGCGACCCTTCGAATAACGGGGGTTGCGAAAAGCCACAACCGGGTCTCTCCTGTGGGAACATCCTCAGGAAGCGCCCCAACCGCAGCCCTGAAAGGCAAAAGAGAAGTCTACTTCAAGACCAGTGGTGGTTTTACCCCTACTGATATTTTTGAGTACAGTAAGCTGTTACCGGGAAATGAAATAAAAGGTCCAGCCATAGTTGAAGCCCCGGATACCTCCGCTGTGATCCATCCGGGGCAGAAAATGGTCGTGGACCAGTACAGGAATTTGATTTTGCACCTGAGGTAGAATATGTCGTTTTTTGATGACCACGGGATCGACCCTATAACCTTCGAAATATGGCGGCACCGGCTGTTCGCTATAAATGATGAAGCCGCGGCGACTCTGAGAGCCGTATCCGGCTCTGCCGTAGCCAACGAAGCCTATGATTTTAATACAGGAATATTGAATGCCACCGGTGAGGTCATTGCTACCGGAATATATGTCGGTGTTCACGCCCTGACACTGGAAAGTATTGTTAAGGGTATATTGTCACATTACTCCGAGAACCCGGGTATCCGCCAGGGCGACATGTTTATATGCAATGATCCTTACTGGGGAGCAGCCCACCAGAACGACGTGGCCCTGGTGGCTCCGATATTCTGGGACGGGGAGCTAATAGCCTGGAGCGGTGTGGCCGTTCATCAAATAGATATGGGAGGTATTGTGAGGGGCAGCCAGTGCTGTATCGGAGCCGATTCGATTTACCAGGAGGCAATACCTATTCCTCCGGTCAAGATTGTTGAAAACAATGTCGTACGCAAAGATATCAAGGAGCAGTACCTGAGGCACTGCCGGTTTCCCGCGCTTGTTGAACTGGACCTGAGGGCAAAAATAGCTGCCAATAATACCAGTATCGCCCGAATACAGGAAGTGGCGAAAGAATATGGTCTCGAAACGACCAGGAAGGTGATAGAGTCCATCATAGATTATGCTGAACTCCGCTTTCGCAACCGCCTTAATGAACTTCCCGACGGAGTATGGCACCATGTAACCTACCTGGAATACGAAGGCCAAATTCACAAGTGCACCCTGAAAATGGGGAAGGAAAAAGACAGGTTGATTTTTGATTTCAGAGGCAGTTCGAGACAAGCGCGGGCAGTAGCCAATTGCACCATAGCAGGTACAAAAGGCGGTATCCTGACGGCAATCCTTCAATACCTTTGTTATGACATACCCTGGTCTTCAGGCGGCCTCATGAGGGCGATAGAAGTAATCACTGAAAAAGGGAGCATCGTTGATGCCCGGTGGCCGGCAGGCGTTTGTAAGGCCACAACGGCAGCCACCCAGGCTGTTATGGTTGCCTGTAGTATCACCATTGCCAAGATGCTATCCAGTTCCCCGACTTTGAAGGAAAGGGCTATGGCCGGGTGGATGGGAGGAATCTGGACCCAGGAAATCTCAGGAATCAGTGAAAAGGGCGAACCGTTCAACTGTGTGATGCTGGAATCTATGGTGGGTGGTGGCGGTGCTTTACCGTTTAAAGACGGATTGGATACGGGTGGTATGCTTCATGCTGTGGGCTGCTGTAAGGCAAATGTGGAAACCACTGAGTCGAGGTATCCCATCATGTACCTGTACAGCCGGCAGCAAAAAGACTCCGGCGGCCACGGGAAGTTCCGCGGTGGAACGGGATACAGCGCGCTGTATGCTTTGAATGGGATTAATGAAGCCATGAACCTTGTTTTGGGATTCACTCCCGAGAATACCGAAGCCACCGGACTTGCGGGTGGATATCCCGGGGGATCGGCTATATTTACCGTCAAACAGGGTTCGGACATAAGGCCCTTGTTGAACAAAGGTATCATGCCCGGCGAACTGGACGAGATCAATGGTGAACTATTTATAGTTCCTCCGGCATATATGGGCAAAGTCGGTAACGATGACGTGTGGACAAGGCAAAACAACGGCGGCGGGGGCTTTGGTGACCCCATTCTCCGCGACCCGGACCTGGTCCAGAAAGATGTGATAAACCAGTTGATTTCCGGGGAAAGCGCTATTGAAATATACGGGGTGGTGTTGACAGGGGGAAGGAAACCGGAAGTCGACCGCAAAGCGACTTCGCTGCGCAGGGAAGAGATCAAAAAGGAAAGAAAACAACGCTTCACCTCTACAAGTATCCCCCTGTCCGAGGAAGTCGCAGGAATTGTGCATAAGCTTTCGGACATTGAAACCGCCAGCCCGCTCCTCAACGAATATCTTGTACTGAAAGTGGATAATGGGAGAAAAATTGCCGCCTGTTATCATTGCGGTCATGAACTTGGAGTCGCAAAACCGGGGGATAATCTGTCGGTCCTGATGAAGGAGTCTCCATTGTGGGAAGCGGGACGCCAGGTCGACCCCTATCATAAATCGGGAAAATTTGTTTTCCGGCAAATTTGTTGTCCCTCATGTCTGGTCCTTTTAAACAGCGATATATTTTTAACGGACGATTCCATGGTTGTGCCTCCGCCCGTTGGCGCCATACCATAGCAAAAAGGAATAGTAAGCCTGAAATGTGCTTGATGTCTACGATTACAGGTTATTCATGTCGGTAACGCCGAGCAATATGGTAAAAAAATCCGGAAAATACCCGTGTCTTGAGTCGTTTTCGGTAACATTCAACTGGTTAACAAACTTGTTTTTTGCCGGGTTGTAATTTAATGGAAAAATGTGGCAATATTGATGAACTGCTTTGGACATATTAATTAAACTGTGAGGAGTCAGTGGCAAAAAGTAATCCCTTAATACCGGTGGATTCGGTTAAAGTTACCATCGTTGTAGATAACTATATCGATGTTTTTTTACCGGGGGGAGGACCCGTTACCAGGATGGGGCTAAAAGCAGAGGAGCCTCTTTTGGCTGAGCATGGACTATCAATTCTTCTTGAGGTCACCAGGGGACACGATAAAAGGCTCGTGCTGATAGACGCAGCCTATTCGTCCGTAGCGTTATTACATAATATGCGTGTTTTGGGGTATGATCCCCTCCAGGTTGATACCGTTGTCTTAAGTCACGGGCATCCTGACCATTATGGGGGGCTTGTCGGTTTCCTTGAACAGAGGAAAGTCCCGGTGAACGTCGTTTTGCATCCAAACGCGCTCCTGTCCAGGTATGCCGTCTCGCCCGGCGGCGATTTAAACGGGCCTTATCTTCTGGAGAAGGAAAAGGTCGAACGCAACGGAGGCCGTTTAATCCTCTGTGAAAACAATATGATGGTTACCGACGGTGTCCTTGTTACAGGAGAGGTCAGCAGGGGTTGCAGTCCTGAGTGGCCCGGCAAGGCAGAGAGAAAGATATTAAAGAACGGA
>JAUYHV010000119.1 GCA_030689845.1 Dehalococcoidia bacterium | reverse complement strand
TGGGCATCAGGGTAGTTGGGGTCAATCTCGATGGTTTTAGTAAACTCAACAACGGCTTCGTCATATCTGTCGGCCATATACAGTTCGTAACCTTTGTCGAAGTACTGCTGCCCGGCGTCACTGCTAATACCTTGTTTCCCTGATTTCTCCAAGGCCTGTTTATTTACCAGATTTTGCATGTCTCCGGGACTATAGCCGAAGACGAAGTAAAGCCCAGTAATCACTACAACTGCAGACAGAACTATCGAACCTAGGAGACGGATTTTCTCCTTCACGATTATATCCCTCCCTGCTCAGGGTACTTATCTTGACTTGTTCTAAATTTAAGGTTATTTTAGTCCTTATTCGCGTCACGGTCAATAGATAGATTTCTGAACAATTCTCCGCAGAATAGTACCAGATAGCTGGCAACGCCTATCCAGAAGTAGCCGCCTGCTTGAACGTGACTATCCTAACGTTGCGTCCGATGATGGAGATTCGGCCAGGTTCAAGCATACGTCCCGGCTACTATTGCAGTAGCCTTCTAACATGACAATTGAAGCCTCCGTATCTTGGGAGGCTTTTTGTTTTCTAAGCCCCATTTTTTCCCAGGGTAGGGGGCGATAATAGATAGTTCTTGAAATTTTACCGGAAAATAAGGAACAAATGGTTGCTGATTGATGGCATAATCCTGATGTTAGTAGGTGTTATTGTAGTGGCCAAAGGAGTTGCATTAGCCAAAGGAGTTCCCGGTGATGAATCATTACCGCTTCTATCTCCAAGAAGTTAAGAAAACGCATCTCTTTGCATGTGGAGGGCGAAACGTACCGGGCCAGAGATGAACAAAAAGGGTAAAGTCAAGAGGATTTGGACTGAACATCCGACCGGGATGATTAAATTCGAGCTGTTTTTCTACGGAGCGCAATGATGTATAATGGGCATTACGGTTTTTTGGTATTAACAATGAAAGCGCCGTGATGGTGTTTTCATTTAATCCGGGGAATCCTGGTCCGGCGACATAGGATAAACCATAAACCGGCCAGTATTTTCACGGAGGAGAGATTAGATGACTTATCAATTCCTGGGAAAAAGCGAACCAAAAATCTATGGGGCGGAAAAGGCCAGGGGCGAGGCGAAATTTGCCGGCGACTTCCGATTACCCAATATGCTTACAGCCAAAGTGCTCCGGAGTCCCCATCCCCATGCCAGGGTACTGAAAATCGATACCGCCAAAGCCGAGAATTTACCCGGGGTCAAGGCTGTTGTTACCAGTAAAGACGCTCCCTTCGTGAAAATGGGCAGGTGGATCAGAGACAGACAGGTGCTGGCTCAGGGCACGGTCCGCCACGTGGGAGATGCGGTAGCAGCCGTGGCTGCCGTCGATGAAGAGACTGCTTTGGAAGCCCTGGGGTTAATCCGCGTGGAATACGACGTACTTCCGTCCGTTTTCAGTCCCCTGGATGCCATGCGGGAGGGCAGTCCCCTGGTGCACGAAAACCTGGAAGACTATAAAGTCTCCATGCAACCCCAGGCCCGGTCCAGAGGGAACATCTGCCATTCTGTAAAAATAAAGCTCGGCGAAATTGAAAGGGCCTGGAATGAGGCGGACCTGGTTTTGGAGGACAATTTCAGCACTCAAACCGTTCACCACGGTTTCATTCAAACCCACGAATGTGTTTCAGCCATGGACAGTTCCGGGAAAATAACCCTGTGGGCTTCTACCAAGGGCCCTTTTTCAATAAGAAATATGGTAACAAAAGCCCTGGAACTGCCCATGTCCCGGCTCAGGGTCATCGCCGCAAAAGTAGGCGGCGACTTCGGAGGTAAAGGAACGGCAGTCGGGGAACCAATTTGCGTGTTGCTGACTATGAAAACCGGTTTGCCCGTTAAACTGGTTTATACCTGGGAAGAGGAGTTTACCTCGACTTTTATCAGGACCAGGTCCTTCAGCAAGTTGAAAACAGGGGTGAAAAAAGACGGGACCCTGGTGGGGCTCCAGGGGGAAATCGTCTTTGATTGCGGGGCATATAATGATGCTCTTACCGGCGGCGCCCACGTGTATAACATGCTCCAGGGACCTTATTTTATCCCCAACGTGGATATTACCAGCTATATTGTCTATACGAATAACACTCCGACAGGTCATGTGAGGGCTCCCAGGGCTCCACAGCAGAATTTTGCCATCGAGTCCCACATGGACAATATCGCTAATAAACTCGGTATGGACCCACTGGAACTGCGCCTGAAAAACGCCATAAAGGACGGCGACCCGGTCCCTTCCGGGGGCTACTATACCAATCCGGGATTGAGACCCACCATCGAAGCTGCCATGGACTATATAAAAAAAGAAAAGAAGGGAAAAGAAGAAAATGTGGGATGGGGCATAGCCTGTGCCCAGTGGGCAATGCACGTCGTGGGCGATAAAGGTCCTGCTTCGACTGTCTGGGTGAAACTTAACGAAGATGGGACAGTGGTAATTATTACGGGATGCGCGGAGCAGGGCGCCGGCCAGCACGATATCCTTGTTCAGTTAGTTGCGGAGGTCCTGAAACTCCCCTTGAACAGAATTTCAGTGGTTGCGGCGGATACCGACGCTACCCCTTACGAGCAGCCCACGGGAGGCAGCAACACCACGTACCGGGTTGGAACGACCGTTTTGTTCGCTGCTGAAGACGCCAAACAGCAAATTCTTAACCTGGCGGCGGAACTCCTGGATGCCAACGTGGACGACCTGGTCCTTGAGGGGGGGAGGGTATACTATTTGAGGGACCCGAAGCGAGCAAAGACCCTGGCAGAAATCGGACAGGCATCCATTTCTTCCCGGCAGGGAGCCATAATGGGGATAGGGAGTTCGTTAAGGATGAAACGCCTGGGCGAAACCAGGAAATTTAAGGATTCCATGGAAGCCGTACAGTTAGGCACCCATATCGTGAAACTGGCCGTTGACAGGGAAACGGGAAAAGTAAAGATATTAAAATATTTTTCCTCCCATGATGTGGGTAAATCGTTAAATCCGGATAACGTGGCCGGGCAAATCAACGGCGGAATAGTCTGTGGCGAGGGTTATGCCCTGATGGAGGAAGTTGTGACGGTAGAGGGCAGGGTTATTAATCCGAAACTGACCGACTATAAGTTACCCAGGTCCCTGGATATACCAGCCAGTTTCCGGTCGTCCATCGTGGAGTCACCTTCCATGTTCGGGCCTTTCGGGGCTAAAGGCATCGGGGAGCCGCCTTGTGTGAACGTAGCAGCGGCCATTGCCAATGCCATCCACGACGCCGTAGGAGTCCGGATCAAGGATTTACCCCTGACTTCGGAAAGGGTGTGGAAAGCGATAAACTCCCGCGGCACAAAGCGGTAAAGGAATTCCGGTTCGGATACAAAATTACCGCTGATTCCAGGAAGTTTGAGCTTTCACACGTTCACACGTTAACCTTGACACCTCAGCCGAGAGTCGTTAAAATTTAGCTTGCTATTCTGCCGAGGTAGCTCAGTTGGTAGAGCAGCGGACTGAAAATCCGCGTGTCCCCAGTTCAATTCTGGGCCTCGGCACTTGTTTACCGTTTTCGCGGGAGTAGCTCAGCGGTAGAGCATCTCCTTGCCAAGGAGAGGGTCGCGAGTTCGAATCTCGTCTCCCGCTCCAGCCGGAGTGGCGGAATTGGTAGACGCGACAGTCTCAAAAACTGTTGCTCCGCAAGGGGCGTGTCGGTTCGATCCCGACCTTCGGCACCACACCCACATAATTATTCCACCGTCGCAGGTTTCCCCAGAATTATCATATCTTTTGTCATTGGCATCTAATAATGATGCATGAAATTAATACGTGACCAGATTGGTGTCTATCCGTGTTTCCAGGCAATCCATCATGTCAATTTGCATTTGACACCAGTGAGTATGAAAATGAACTAACATTTGCCATTCCGGGCTTGACCCGGAATCCAGGAACTCCCGTATTACCAGGATCTTTTCTGGATTCCGGCTCGGAGGCCGGAATGGCGACTTAAAAAGGCTATTTTCCAGGCAATGGCAGAAATTATTCTCCTTTTTGTAAAAGGAGTACCCCGCTTCGCGGGGGGAGGTATTAAAAATACACCGTCCTTCCGGTTGCCGGAAGGACACCCCTTTTGGAAAAAGGGGAATTATAAATGCACGGCATGCCGTGCCCCTACTTATTTTCCCTACCCGGCTGAAATAAAAAAACAGCCGGCGCCGTGTAGGGAAACGTGCCTTTCTGGTATAATATGGGCGTTTCTTCAACAACGAGGGTCTATAAATACTCATCTCGGGCCAGAAAGCTGCCGCAATGGTGAAAAAGCATCATAGAAATACTGTCCCGGCAGTAAATCCGAGAACAGCATAATTTAAAATGGAATTGACAGGCAGGTTTTAAAAAATGGAACAACTTTGGGCTCCCTGGCGTTTCCCCTATATTAAGTCCGACAGGCCGCCGGGCTGTGTTTTGTGTGATGCCGCCAAGGAACGGAAGGACGATCAAAACCTTATAGTATTAAGGGGCGAGAATAATTTCGTTATATTAAATGCTTATCCGTATAACCCCGCCCATGTTATGGTTGCCCCTTACAGCCACGTCGGCAGCCCCGGCGAACTTAGCAGGGAGGAACTGGCAAACCACATTGAACTGGTGGTTAAAGCGATTGAAGCCTTGAGGAAGGCCTTCAGTCCCGCCGGATTTAACACGGGGATGAACCTGGGGAGAGTAGCGGGGGCGGGCATAGAGGACCATATTCATACCCACGTGGTACCCAGGTGGGAAGGGGATACGAATTTTATGCCCATACTGGCGGATACCAAGGTCCTGTCCGAGTCCATGGAAAGCGTGTACAAGAAATTAAAAGAGTATCTTGTTTGAGAGGGAACCGGATGGTGGTGGGTATCCTGAGCCGGAGAAAGAAATAAGCCAGGATTTATTTAATTCTTTTAGAAAATTATATTAGAGGATATTTAGTTGACCGGAGACGAAATAAGAAAATTATTTCTTAAGTTTTTCGAAAGCAAGGGGCATAAGATCCTGCCCAGTTCTTCCCTGGTGCCGTATGATGACCCCACCCTGCTTTTGACCAGCGCCGGTATGGTTCAGATAAAGCCTTATTTCCTGGGCGAGGTGGCGCCTCCCGGCCCGCGGCTGGCTTCATGCCAGAAGTGTTTCCGTACTACCGATATCGAGGCCGTGGGGGATATCAAGCACCTCACTTTTTTCGAAATGCTGGGAAATTTCAGTATAGGGAATTACTTTAAGAAAGAAGCCATTGACTGGGCGCTGGAGTTTGTAATCCAGCACCTCAAACTGCCGCTGAACCGTTTGTGGGTATCCATTTTTGACGCCGATGAGGAATCGTTGGGCTACTGGAAGGAAGCCGGGTTTCCCGGGGAAAGAATTGTGCGCTGCGGCGAAGATGACAATTTCTGGGGACCGGCGGGGGACTCCGGACCGTGCGGGCCCTGTAGCGAGATCCACTGGGACAGGGGAGAA
>JAUYHV010000107.1 GCA_030689845.1 Dehalococcoidia bacterium | reverse complement strand
GGATGTTTAAGCACTCCCGAAGTTGATTCGGTGGATTCAATGATGATAAAGGTTGGGCGGAAATCTGTCACAAGAAGGGATTTCTTGCGGACGGCGGGAATTGGGGGACTGGGGCTGGCTGCCGGATATATCGTTGCCATTCGCAGCCAGGATATGATGAGCGCTGTGGCACGAACAAGCCCGAAGCAAATATTTGGCCCCAATGCCCTCGGGATGATTTTGGGTAACCCGGCCCGGTGTGTCGGGTGCAGACGGTGCGAACTGGCGTGCACCGAGTACAACGATGGAAAAGCGCAGCCGGCACTGGCAAGGGTAAATGTGCGAAGGAACTGGGGATTCGGGCCTCAGGGGTCCCGGTTAGGTTTTTGGCGGGGTGATGGCAGGTATGGTAACCACAGGGTGATACAGGATACCTGCCGGCAGTGCCCTCACCCGGTGCCCTGCCAGCTTGCGTGCCCCTATGATGCCATTGAAATAGTTCCCCCGGTTAATGCAAGGGTGATAAACACAGAGAAGTGCCAGGGTTGCCGGACATGCCAGCGGGCATGCCCGTGGGGGATGACCACCTTTGATGAAGAGATACAAAAAGCCACAAAGTGTCACCTGTGTAACGGGGACCCCGAATGTGTAAAAGCATGCCCGTCGGGAGCTCTGCAATACGTACCCTGGGATGACAGGACCAAGGATATCGCAGGCCGGTTCGTTGTTCCGGCTTATATAGAGACACCGGAAGACGTGAAAGATACCTGCAAACAGTGCCATTAATCAACTGAGAAAAAAACATCGATAATTTATAGTTAACAGGAGGTTCCAAAATGGCTCAATACCATGGATGGACTGGAAAAACACTTCGGGTTGACCTTACAACCGGGAAAATAAGTTCTGAAAATACCATGGCGAAGTATAAGGACTATCTCGGGGGTACTGGGTTGGCTTACAAAGTCCTGTGGGATGAAGTTCCCCCGGGAACAAAAGCATGGGACCCTGAAAACCGGATAATATTCGGAGTCGGGCCGTTGACCGGGACGGGCGCTCCTACTTCAGGCAGGGTTTCCATCACCTCCCTGTGGCCGATGGCTCCCATGGAGTTACCTGCTTCGGGCCACATGGGGGGGCACTGGGGCAGTGAGCTTAAATTTGCCGGCTGGGACTCGATAATCGTACAGGGGAAAGCCAGTTCACCGGTCTGGTTATACATACATGACGATAGAGTGGAGATAAGGGACGCCCGCTGGTTGTGGGGCCAGGGGATTTTCTGGACAACGGCCGCCATAGGTTCCGAAATGGGCGCCGAAGCCCACGTGGCTGCTATCGGACAGGCAGGGGAAAACCTGGTACGCCAATCAAACATAATGTGCGACCGCTCCCACTCTGCCGGGGGACTCGGCAGCGTGATGGGTTCAAAAAATTTAAAAGCCATCGGGGTAATCGGTTCGCAATCAATACCGATAGCAGCGGACAAAGAGACATGGAAGAAACTGGTCTACGAATGGCTGACCCTTATGGGAGCGAACTCCGGGGGTGTTGTCCCCAATACCCCCCAGCCCTGGGCCGAG
This sequence comes from Dehalococcoidia bacterium, assembly GCA_030689845.1. Classification (GTDB taxonomy): domain Bacteria; phylum Chloroflexota; class Dehalococcoidia; order JACQUA01; family JACQUA01; genus JAUYHV01. The sequence continues at coordinate 1,047 of JAUYHV010000107.1, read as the reverse complement.
TATTCCGGCGGAACACGGTGGACAGCGGATAAGGGGTTATACTACGGCGCCGCCAGCCCGCCTATGGAAGTCGGTATCTGCCCCCCGGAGGACCTGAACAAGATGGGGCTGCGAACTCATAAGGGTGTCCTGGATTTTAGCGCCGTGGACCCGGATACAGGTAGAAAAATCGGTGAACTAATAACAGTGCGTATGGGGGGCTGCCATTCCTGCCCCGTCCGCTGCCATATTCTCATAGACCTTCCTTCCATGGAAACCAAGTACGGCTTGAGCCGGTACTCGTCTAATACCTGTTCCGGCTGGCAGGGGGGGCAGATGTTCAACAAACAGTCCAAAGACCCCTGGGTGGCCACAGAGGCAAAAGTCCTCGGGTCCATTCTTGCGGATGACTACGGTGTCTGGAACAACTACGGACAGGCGGGGACCGATTTCCAATACGCCTATAAGAACGGCATTATCAAGGCACACCTGAGCGAAAAGGAATATAACAGCATACCCTGGGACCTCTATGACGCGGGTGACCCCAAGTTCCAGTTTGAATACTTCCGCCGGATTGCCTACAAGGAAGGTGAACTGGGTGAGGCCCTGGGAGAAGGCAGCTACCTGCTGCAAAAAAGGTGGAATTTCCCTGAGGACTATTACAGCCACGACAAGAAAAACTGGAAATTCGGCCATCCTTATCACCATTCTATCGAAAATAGTGGCCAAATCGGGCTGTTGATAAACCTCTTCTACAACCGGGACACGCAGAACCATGTAGCTAACAGCTTTTACGGAACCGGCTTGCCCGATAAACTCAAACTGGAAATAATGAATGAAATCACAGGCCTGTCCGACAGCATCGACCCGACGCACGACTACAAGCCCATTACCCCGGGTAAAGTAAGATTAGCTGTACTGTCGCTGATTTATAATGCTATCCACGATTCGGCAACCATGTGTGACTACAACGGGACGGCAGGAGCCTGGGTTTCTCCCCTCAAGAGCCGGAACTACCGGGGTGATCCCGACCTGGAGGCAAAAATCTTTTCAGCAGTGACCGGAGAC
>JAUYHV010000081.1 GCA_030689845.1 Dehalococcoidia bacterium | reverse complement strand
AATGGAGAGACTTGTACAAAGATATTTTATAGAATCCTGGATTCCGACTTTCGTCGGAATGGAAACTATGCGAGTACCCGGGTATACCCCCATGCGCCCTTGGGCGGGTAGGTCTTATAATGTATATTGGACAGAGTAAGGATGAGTTTACCCGCTTGAAATGAAAAAGAGCCATTTTAAAAGATGACTATGGATAATGATTTAAAATCCGGCGACCAACCTGAAAACCCGGGCACCGAGACCCGCAGGGTTTCAACCAGCGGTGATATTGAACTGGGAACATATCTGGAGATTGCTAAAGGGCAAGAGGCGACCAAACCCTCCGAAGACACCGGCCGTTTTCCCGGCGTCGACCGGGAATCTATTATTGTCCTGGATTTCGGTTCCCAGTACAACATGTTGATTGCCCGCAGGGTCAGGGAATCAAAGGTTTACAGTGTTTTGATGCCACCCGATTCCTCCTGGGAATCCATCGCTTCATTAAATCCCAGGGGTTTTATCCTTTCGGGTGGTCCCGCCAGTGTTTATGACCCGGGAGCGCCCATGCCGCCTCCGTATATTTTTGAGAAGCGCTTACCTGTCCTCGGGATATGTTACGGTATGCACGCCCTGGCCCATCAGTTGGGGGGGAAAGTGGTCAAGGGGGAAAAAAGGGAGTACGGCCATGCAGTGTTACACCTTAACGAACAAAATTCACCCTTATTCCAAGGACTGCCGCCGTCACTTCCGGTATGGATGAGCCATGGCGACGAGGTAATCGAGCTGCCGCCCTCGTTCCATAACCTGGCCTCCACCGATAATTCCCCTATTGCAGCCATGGGGAACGACCAGGGTATTCTTGGACTGGCATTTCACCCGGAAGTGGCCCATACCCCCCTGGGCAAATCAATATTGCAAAACTTCCTTTACAATATATGCGGCTGCAAGGGTACGTGGACTTCGGGTAACTTTATTACCGACAGTATCCAGAGCATTAAAGATACCGTGGGCAGCGGCAGGGTAATCTGCGCCTTATCCGGTGGTGTCGACTCTTCCGTGGCAGCGACCCTGGTCCACAAGGCTATCGGCGACCAGCTTACCTGCATTTTTGTCAACAACGGCTTTTTACGGCGCGAGGAAGCCGAGAGGACGCTGGAAACGTTCCGGCGCAATTTAAAAATGAAAATAAAATACGTCGATGCCACGGAGAGGTTCCTTAAGTGCCTGGCCGGGGTAATTGATCCCGAGTTGAAAAGACAGAGGATAGGAGAAGAGTTTATCAGGGTGTTCGAAGAATCAGCCAGCCAGATCGGGCAGGCGGACTTCCTGGCCCAGGGAACCCTTTATCCCGACGTGATCGAAAGTTCCTCGCCTTCCAGCAAAGCGTCGGTCAAGATTAAGACGCACCATAATGTCGGCGGACTGCCGGCTAATATGAGCCTGTCCCTTATCGAACCGCTGCGCTATCTATTCAAGGACGAGGTCCGGGAAGTGGGCCTGGCCCTGGGCCTCCCCGAAGATGTAATATGGCGGCAGCCATTTCCGGGACCGGGCCTGGCAATCCGGATTATCGGAGAGGTAACCAGGGAAAAGCTGGAAACCCTGCGGGCCGCCGACTGGATTGTCATGCACGAGATAAAAAAAGCCAAGCTTTACAGGTCCCTCTGGCAGACGTTCGCCGTCCTGACCGATGTTAAAAGTGTCGGAGTCATGGGTGACTTCAGGACTTACGGCAACGTCGTGGCGGTACGGGCCGTGACCAGCGAGGATGCCATGACGGCGGACTGGGCACACCTGCCTTATGACCTGCTGGCCAGGATTTCCAACCGCATAGTAAACGAAGTCCCCGCGGTTAACAGGGTTGTTTACGATATTTCCTCCAAACCCCCATCTACCATTGAGTGGGAATAGGGTATTGTTTCCTAACACAAAAAAATTACCTGCCGGCAAATGCCCTGAAGCCCCGGATTTCCGTAACGGCCGCAGGCTGCAGGCCGGTGAATTTTAGTTATTCTGGTAGCGGAATTCGATTCAATGAAAGTATTGATAATCGGACAGGGAGCCAGGGAACATGCCCTGGCATGGAAGATGTCTCTCTCTGAAAAAGTTAGGGAAATTATAATAGCGCCGGGTAACGGGGGAACTGCGGCCGTGGGAAAAAACCTTGACGTCCAGGCATCGGATATCAAGGGACTGGTGACCGCTGCGGTCAAAGAAAAGGTGGACCTGGCCGTTATCGGCCCGGAAGCCCCTCTTACCGAGGGGATCGTGGACATCTTTGAGAAAAACAAAATCCCGGTTTTCGGTCCCACAAAACAGGCTGCCCGGATTGAGGGCAGCAAGGTCTTCGCCAGGACATTGATGGAGAAATACGGTATTCCCTGCGCCCGGGGGGAAGTATTTGACTCTTTTTCAGCAGCAAAAAAAAGGCTGGAAACGGCGGAACTTCCTATCGTGGTTAAGGCCGACGGGCTGGCGGCGGGGAAGGGTGTAATCGTGGCAGGGACCCGGGAAGAAGCGCTGAAAGCCCTCTCGGATATTATGGAGAAAAAAATATTCGGGGCAGCCGGAGACAGGGTAATAATCGAAGAATGTCTTACAGGCAGGGAGACCAGCCTGCTGGCCTTCAGCGATGGGGAAACCGTTGTCCCCATGGTGCCTGCCTGTGATTACAAACGCATATTCGATAACGACCAGGGGCCGAATACCGGGGGTATGGGAGGTTACAGCCCCCCGTCTTTTTTTGACAGCCGCCTCCAGGAAAACGTTGTCAAAACCGTGCTGGAGCCCGTTGTAAAAGCCATGGAGACCGAAGGCTGCCCTTATAAAGGGGTCCTCTACGCCGGCATAATGGTTACCCCCGCCGGACCGAAGGTGCTGGAATTCAACGCCCGTTTCGGCGACCCCGAGACGCAGGTTATTCTTCCCCGTCTTAAAACCGACCTGGTTGATATAATGGAGGCCGTGATTTCTGGTAAACTGGATAAAATAAGGATAGAATGGTCTCCCGAAGCCTGCGTGGGCGTTGTTCTGGCTTCTGCGGGTTATCCCGGCAGCTACCGGAAAGGATTCCCCATCAGGGGATTGAAGGAGCTGGACGGGGATATCCTGGCTTTCCATGCCGGAACCAAACAGGCAGGGACGAAAGGCGAAACGGTAACCGACGGGGGCAGGGTCTTGACCCTGGTGGCAAAAGGCGCCGGCGTGGCCGAAGCCAGGACAAGGTTATACCGGGAGCTGCCAAAAGTACAGTTCCAGGGAGCCTTCTGGCGCAAAGATATTGCTGCCAGGGAGAATTAAAACACGGCCCAGGGGTTTTTTAATGTAATAGAGAGGAGAAAACATAAATGGCAAAAGTCGCCGTAGTAATGGGTTCCAAGTCGGATGAAGATGCCATGCAGCCTGTCCTGGATTTCCTCAAGCAGTTCGGCATCGAATACGAAGTAGCGGTTATCTCGGCCCACCGCACCCCGGAGAAAGCCAGGGAGTATGCCGGCGCCGCTGCCGGAAGGGGAATCGAGGTTATTATAGCCGGGGCGGGGGCTGCCGCCCACCTGCCGGGAGTTCTGGCAAGCTGGACGACTATCCCCGTTATAGGAATTCCCCTGCCTTCCAGCGACCTGAAGGGTATCGATTCCCTGTATTCCATAGCCCAAATGCCCGGGGGTATCCCCGTAGCCTGCATGGCCATCGGTTCGGCCGGCGCCCATAACGCAGCCTGTTTTGCCGCCGCTATACTTTCCTTAAAACATGAAAACGTCAGGAAATCCTATGAACAATACAGGAAACAGTTATCCGAGGGATGAAAAGCAGACTAAAAAGATTACCCGGTGGTGTTTTGTGCCTTTGGCCGGAAAAATACGGTGCTTGCAGTCTACCGGACTGATACGTCCGCCAGGTTAACAAATGACCATAAAAGGAAGATACCATGATTGAACGTTATTCCAGGCCGGAAATGAAAGCTATCTGGTCGGACCAGAACAAATTCGATACCTGGCTCCGCGTGGAAATCGCTGCCTGCAAAGCCATGGCGGAACTGGGGATTATCCCGAAGGAGGATATCCCCAAAATAGAAAAGGCGGGTTTCAGCCTTCAACGCATTGAAGAAGTCCTGGCTGAGACCCATCACGATGTGACCGCATTTCTGAAGGCGGTTTCCGAAACCCTGGGGCCCGAAGGGCGCTTCATCCACATGGGTCTGACTTCCTCGGATGTCATGGATACAGCATTGAGCCTGCAGATCGTCCAGGCATCGAAAATCCTGGAAAAGGACGTAGAGAGCCTTATCGAAGCCATTAAAGAAAAAGCCGTTCAGCACAAACATACCATCATGATGGGGCGTACCCACGGGGTCCATGCCGAGCCCATAACCTTCGGGTTGAAGCTGGCGGTTTGGGTGGAGGAAATGAAGAGGAACCTCCACCGCCTTATCGAAGCCCGGAAGATGATAGCCGTGGGCAAAATATCCGGCGCCGTAGGCACCTATGCCACGGTGCCCCCGGAGATCGAGGTCATAGCCTGCGCCAGCCTCGGTTTGACGGCTACGCCCATATCCACCCAGGTCGTTCAAAGGGACCGGCATGCCCAGTTTATTACTACCCTGGCCATAATCGGCAGTTCCCTGGAAAAATTCGCCACGGAAGTCCGGGGACTCCAGCGAACAGAGGTACTGGAACTGGAAGAGCCGTTCTCCGAGGGACAGACTGGGTCCTCGGCCATGCCGCACAAACGCAACCCCGAGCTTTGCGAACGGGTCTGCGGCCTGGCGCGGCTGGTGCGGGGTTACAGTTTGACAGCCATGGAAAACGTTGCCCTGTGGCACGAAAGGGATATCAGCCACTCTTCCACGGAAAGAATAACCTTCCCCGATGCCTGCCTGGTGTTGGACTACATGCTTACGATTTTTACAGGAGTCATCCGGGGTCTTAACGTTTACACGGAGAAAATGAAGGAAAATCTTGAGATCACCCGGGGCCTCGTTTTCTCCCAGAGGGTGCTGATTGCCTTAATCGATACAGGCCTCAGCCGCCAGGAGGCTTACGGCCTGGTGCAGCGGAACGCCATGAGGGCATGGAAGGAAAAAGTCCCGTTTTACGGGCTTTTGACGGGGGACGCCGAAGTAACGGCAAAGATAACCGCGGAGGAACTGAAAAAGATATTCGATTACGGGTATTTTGTCAGGCACGTTGACAGTGTTTTCCAGAGGCTGGAGCTTGATTAAAGTCAGAAAGTTAGCTACAAGGATTTAGAAATGCTGATTACAGAAACCACCCTGCCTCTCCCCGCCCTCCACAAGGGTAAGGTCAGGGATACTTATGTGCTCGAGGACAAACTTTTAATGGTCACCACCGACCGGGTTTCGGCTTTTGACGTGGTGCTGCCCGCAGGTATCCCGTACAAAGGCAAGGTTTTGAACCGGCTTTCCGTATTCTGGTTTAAAAAAACAGAAAACCTGCTGCCGAACCATCTCATCCGGCCGGTAGAGGATGCCGCCGGCCTGACTGAACTCGGTTTAAAGGGAGGTGAGGCCGGGGATTTTTCATACCTGGCAGGCCGGGCCATGGTGGTAAAAAAAGCCAGGCGCATTCCCGTGGAGTGCGTGGCCAGGGGCTATCTTTCCGGGTCCGCCTGGGCGGAGTACAGGCAGAACGGGACAATTGGCGGCCTGCCGGCACCCGGGGGTATGCAGGAAAGCCAGCGTCTGCATATACCCTTGTTTACCCCTACCACTAAGGAGGATTCCGGCCACGACCTCCCGTTGAGCGCGGAAGGACTGGCGGACCTGGTGGGAAAGGAAATGGCGGAAGTACTGAAAAAGAGGACCCTGGAAATATACGAGTTTGCCCGCCAATATGCCTCGTCCCGGGGAATAATCATCGCCGATACAAAGATGGAATTCGGGGAGGTGGACGGCAAGTTAATCCTCATCGATGAGCTATTGACCCCGGACTCCAGCCGCTTCTGGCCCGAGAAGTCCTATGCTGTCGGCCGGGCGCAGCCGAGCTTCGACAAGCAGCACTTGCGGGACTGGCTGGATGCTTCGGGCTGGAACAAGGAACCCCCGGCCCCGGCATTACCGCCGGAGGTCGTCAAGCAGACGTCCGATAAGTACAGGGAAGCCTACCGGCTGCTGACGGGAACAACCTTAAAATAAATCCGGGAAACATCCGGGTAATACTTGATAGAGGATAAAGGCCAATGTATTTAGCTAAAGTGTATATAACCCTGAAGCCCACGGTAAACGATCCCCAGGGTCTGACCATAAAGGGAGCCCTGCACAACCTGGGATTCGATACGGTTAAAAGCGTGCGTTACGGCAAGTACATGGAGTTACAGATGGAGGGGGAGGACATAGCCCGGGCGGGGGAACAGGTAAAAGAGATGTGCCGCAAGCTGCTGGCCAACACGGTCATTGAGAACTTCAGTTTCGAACTGGAAGAGATGAAGATTACCTAAGCCGGGGGTAAGAGGCTAAAATCTGCCCGCCAGTTGGGGTTGAAAGAAATTCAGGAGGAGCGGTAAACTTAGACAATTTAGACAATATAGTAGATTGTTATCTCATTGCACAATTTAGCGGTTTGTGTGCCACGATACTTGTCCGAGTGCTAATAAATGGGCTGCTGTAGGTATCGTGAAAGTCAGCGCCTGACAAGTCATCTTTCTAAAGGATACCAAACTCTAGCCTATCAATCGCTTCGGCCTGCTCCTTATTGTCAATGTTAATATACCTCATCGTGGTGTTAATACTCTTATGACCGGCGAGGTCTTTTATAGTGAACGTTCCCACACCCTTTTGATGTAGCCTGGTGCAGAAGGTATGCCTCAAGATATGGGGACCCCGATTAGGCTTGTCGATGTTGGCTAATTTCATATATCTTCGCACTATATTATAAACACGGATGCGATCCAGATTGCCTCCATTAGTTCCGACGAAGAACCTGCCATCTTGAGCCTTGGGTCGACTGGCTAGATAATTTGCCAACGCTGTTGCTGCTTCACCATTCAGGTGGAGATACTGCTCCTTATTGCCTTTCCTGGTTATCTTTATCTGAGCTATGCCGAGGTCAACATTGGCTAGCTTCAGATTTGTTAGCTCCGATACTCTTAGCCCAAGGTGAAGGAAGAGGAGGATTATTGCCATGTCCCTCTCACTAACCTTTGGACAGGCACTGCGAGCCACTGACTCTAAAAGACGGATGCATTCATCTTCAGTTAAATATGCCGGCTCCCTCTCTGGTATCTTGGGGCCCTTTATTGAAGATGCTGCGTTTGTCTTAAGTTCCTCATTCTCTACCAGGTAGTTGAAGAAGGATTTTATCGCTGCCAGCTTGCGTGCCCTGGTGACAATGGAGTTATTCCTGTCAGTAGTCAGGAAGTCCAGATAAGCTCTGATGTCATCCTTGGTGACTTCTCCTATCTCCGATTTACCTCGCTGATGCAAGAAGGGGATAAACCCTTTTCCCAGGTCAAGGCGATATGCCTCGATAGTGCCGGGGGAAAAGCCCTTCTCAATCTGAATGTGCCAAAGGAATTTATTTAGTTTGCTTCTCATATAGTCTCCTTTTAGGCACTATGGTAACACCTAACATAACAATGTTTTAGTTACCAAGAAGTGCCTTCCCCATGAGGGGTATTTCCTTTTGTCCTTCGAAGTGGGCGCACTAGGTAAGGCTTCGTGGTAAGACCTTTAGAGACGGGGGACAACTTTTCATTAACATTTTTGCAATGGGTATTGACAAAAACATTGTTATGTTGTAGCATTTGCTGTAGTTAGTTTATTTGTGGGAATTACCAAAATCGGGGCAGTAAAAGCCTTTCCCGAATACGATTTCGGTGACCTTTTTTATGTTGCCCCGGGGGGAAGCGAGAGTGACCGCGGATAACAGTAATGACTTAGGGAAGATACTCAAGCAACGAAGGGTGATGATACCAATGACACTAGGAGAGCTGGCTGCCACTTCAGGTGTATCATCATCGCACCTGGGTCGTATAGAGAGGGGTGAGCGTTTCCCTTCAGCTCACATGCTGCGGAAAA
>JAUYHV010000065.1 GCA_030689845.1 Dehalococcoidia bacterium | reverse complement strand
GGGTCTGCATTCTTCCCGATTCCAGCGTGGAACCACCTTCCGGACGGGAAGGGATTGTCACTTATACTGCCCAGGAACTTATCGAAATACTGGAAAAGTTGAACACCCCGGAAGCGCAACGGGAATTTCCCCTGTATCATGCGGCTAAAAAACTGTTTGTTCATTGCCAGGACATCTCACTTGCAGATCCTGGGAAAACAAAACGCAAGCTGCTTGCCGGTCCACCCCGAACACTCTCAGAAACTGCCCTGGGACAGGTCAGGCTGGCCCTGGGACGGCTGACGGGGAAGGTCGCAGCCTGTACTGCCTGCCGTCTTCATTTCGCTCGGAATAAGGTAGTTCTGGGAGAAGGCAATCCGGCAGCCAGGATTATGATAGTCGGAGAAGGCCCCGGGAGACAAGAGGACACGACAGGGAGACCATTTGTAGGCAAGGCTGGCAAGACTCTGGATCACCTGCTTGCCTCAATCAACCTGTCCCGGCAGGATGTCTATATCACCAACACAGTCAAGTGCAGGGCCCGTAACGAAGAAGACAAGGACCGGACGCCGGCGGGTGACGAGCTTATTGCCTGCCGGCCTTTTCTCAAGCAGCAACTGATGCTGATCAGGCCCGAACTGGTTGTTGCCCTGGGGAAAACGGCCCTGAACTGGTTTTTCCCGGACGATTCCCTTACTTACAGTCACGGCAAGCTGATGATGGCTATCGACGAAGGATTTCCGGTCTTTGCTACCTACCACCCTGCCGCTTCTTTTTATAAGCCGGAGATTAAAGTGATCCTGGAAGCTGACTTCAAGTCCATACCTGAACTGGAGGAACCGTTTTGATTGCGGAATTTCCTGGCATCAAAATTGAGATCAAAGTTCATGCCTGGGAACGGTGGCGGGAGTATACCGGCGAACAGGAGTTCCCTCCCGAACTGGTTTACCGGTCTCTGCTTCAACCTCTTTATGCAGTGACAGTCAAGCGGCATGCCCTGGGGATTCCTGTCCGTTCAAAGTTGCGTCCTGACTTGAAGCTGTGGGCTGTCTGTGTGCCGGAGGATGGGATATGGGTGGTAGTTACTGTGATCAGAAAATCGAATGGGGAGACACCAGCATGATTTCCTGTAACTGGTTGCTGGAGGCAGTTATGGATGTCCTGTTCGAGGACTATACCCGGTATCGCCGGGAAGCCCTCCTGCTTGGTTATAAGCTTTTTTACCTGGAGCAATTAACAGGCAAGCTCAGGAGACAGGGTAGTAATGTGTCCAGGCTGGAAGTGATAATAGAACAGCTGCGGCGGGAATGTAATACCGAAGTGGAAGACCTTGACGCCTTTTTTGATTCACA
>JAUYHV010000041.1 GCA_030689845.1 Dehalococcoidia bacterium | reverse complement strand
GCATGGAGAAAAAGCAAAAAGAATTGCTCGCCCTGGTGAAATAAAACGCGGGCGCAACAAGAAACTTTACCGATAGTCGTGCCTTTAAATGAGGCTGAGCAATTTTTTAAGGTCCGCCTACCGGTAATTAATCTTTTTGGTTCTTTCTTAAACTGACCTGGTAAGAAAAAATCAAGGCACATAGATGAAGACATAATTGAGAGGCTCCCGCGAAACTTAAAAAAGTGCTTTCAATTCACCCATAATCCCCCTTTAATAAAGGGGGATTAAGGGGGAATTTATGGCGTTTCGCGGGAAGCTCATTTGACGATGGGTTCATCTAATGCATCTTCTTTTACCCATTCCGACGAAAGTCGGAATCCAGTAATAATTATTAATGATTATTCTGTGTGCATTATGGCTGGTAAACGTAACGGAACACTATATGTTGGCTTCACTTGGAACCTTAGGCAGAGGATTTATGCTCATAAGCATGGTTTAGTTGAAGGCTTTACTAAAAAATACGGTGTACATCTGCTCGTATATTATGAGACAGGTGGCGATCATGAAGGGGCTCTTCAACGCGAGAAACAGATAAAGGAGTGGAAAAGACGGTGGAAAATAGATTTGATTGAAAGAGTAAATCCAGAATGGAAAGACTTGTATGAAGATATTTTATAGGACGCTGGATTCCGACTTTCGTCGGAATGGAAACTATCGTTTGAATGGACAGAGTAAGGATGAGTTTACCCACTTAAAATGAGGAATAACCATCTTTTTTTATGTTATTTCCAGCGGTGAAACAGGTTAACACTTGCTCCGGGCCTTTTTCACCAAGTGGATACCGAAGCCCAATTAATTTTGAAATAAATTTCACAGGATTCCGATATGAGCCAGAATAATCCAAATCCACCTGAATTAGTAGAAACTTCCGCTTTAAGGCGTTACAGCGGCCTCGCCGGAAAGCTGGTATTTCTTCTGGCAATCCTTATTCCGCTCATATCTACCTTTGAAGTCCTCAAGATAGGTAATTATTTCGGTTTTTTCCCTAAAGCCGGAGCGGTCCTGAGCCTTTTCCTTGGTTTTATCATGGCGCTGATTTTTCTTACAGTCCCCGCCAGAAAAACCTCACCGGGGAAAAGGGTACCATGGTATGACGCCTGCGCGGCATTATTTTGTATTATCGGCTCCATCTACCTTGCATTAGTATATGCCGACTTTGAGTTTACAAAAGGAGTCGGCTACACTCCATTTCAGCTTTTCCTCGGGGTTGTGGCCATCGTTCTGCTCCTCGAAACTACCAGGCGCACCGTCGGCTGGCCCATGATTATCCTGACCATAGCTTTCGTCCTTTACGCCGGGTTTGGCAATTACGTCCCCGGCATACTGACAACCCGGGGATACGATTTTGACCGCATCATCGGTGTGCTCTTTGTCCCCAGGGAGGGAATGTTCGGCATTGCCACAGAACTTGCCGCGGGACTTTTAATAGTATTCATATTTTTCGGTCAACTGCTGACGGTCACAGGCATGGGTGAGTGGTTTACAGGCATAGCCAACTCCCTGGTAGGGCATGTGCGAGGTGGGCCGGCCAAGATTTCCGTTATTGCCAGCCTGCTCCTGGGGATGGTCCAGGGCAGCGCCGCTGCCAACGTGGCCACTACCGGTGTCATGACTATTCCCCTCATGAAAAAAACCGGTTACAGCTCCCACTTCGCTGCCGCCGTGGAATCGGTAGCTTCCGTGGGGGGGCAGATTACACCTCCCGTTATGGGCATGACGGCATTCTTAATGGCAGAGTTCCTGGATATACCTTATGCTTCCGTCGCCCTGGCGGCGGTAATTCCCGCGTTTCTGTATTACCTTGCCGTATTCATCCAGGTCGACCTGGAAGCTGTCCAGACCGGCCTAAAGGGTTTACCCAAAACGGAGCTGCCTCCATTAAAGAAAACTTTCGTCGGTGGCATCCATTACCTCCTTCCTATTTTTGTACTTCTCTACCTGCTGATCATCAAGGGTTACAGCCCCCAGACATCGGCTTATTACGCCTCTGCGGGGCTTATCCTGGTAAGCATAATTTTCAGCATCAAAAGTAAAGAAAAGCGGATATCCATTGGAAAAATCGGGAAAGCCCTGGAGGAAACAAGTTACGGGATGTTTATCGTTGCCACTTCCTGCGCCGCTTCAGGTCTCATCATCTCCATAGTAAATCTTACAGCAATGGGTGCCAACCTCTCCATGTTTCTGGTGGATATTTCAGGGGGGAGCCTCTTCCTGCTGCTCGTCCTGACAGC
>JAUYHV010000036.1 GCA_030689845.1 Dehalococcoidia bacterium | reverse complement strand
TGCCCTTGTAGTCCACCCTTTCTATTATTTCCTCTATCATGTGGCGGGGAATCAACGACGGGGGTTTTTCCACCTGGAGGTCGATATCGAGGTACTCCCGGCTGATGCGGGCTATGGGCAGGGCATCCCGGTGTCCTTTTGTGGTAATAAGACCGGTCCTGGCTACTTTACCCTGGATTAAAGCGTTGGTGGCAATAGTGGTGCCCCAGCAGAGCTTGTGGGTGTGGGATAAAAACTCGGTGAAGGGTACCTGGTAAAACTCCGCGGCCTTTCTTAAACAATTCATAAAACCCGCGGAAGGTTTTTTGTTGGTTGTGGGTACCTTGAAAATATTCAGGTTGCCTTTTTCATCCACCACAACTCCATCGGTAAAAGTTCCTCCGACATCGACCCCGATTAGAAATTCCATATAATTCCTCCCTGTAACTTTTATAATACCATAACTCGGTACGGCCGGGGCCGACTCCATGAGCCCGTAAACTCCCGCCTCCGGAACTTAAAAAAAACCGTCACGCCTTCCCGTATTCTTTCTCGGCATACTCTCTGGATATATACCCCTCCCTTAAGTCCAGTTCAATACTCTTCCTGTCTCTTTCGGTCGGATTTCCCGCTCCTCCTCCACCCGGGCACCTCAGGAAAAGGACATCGCCGGGGTTTACGGCAAACGGGGAATTCTTCTGGGGCAGGGTTATTTCGTCCCCGGAAACGTCTTCGAAGTCGGGAACGGTCTGCTTGAGCAGTTCATTAATATTTGTACTCCTTTTCACTTTAAAGACGCTGGTGGTCCCGCTTTTCCCACCGTCAAACCCGTCGGGGGGGAAGTCTTTGCCTACATATCCCAGGACGCACTCGGCTTGCTTCACGTCGTGAAGTTTTACCACCATTTTCCCGGAGAGCCCGCCCCGGTACTTCCCGGGGCCGCAGGAATCTACAACGAAGCCGCGGTGAAGAAAGAGGAAAGGATAGCGCTGTTCCGTGTCCTCCACGTTGGGGATGGAGGTATTGGTGGAACCGGCGATGTTGGCCACGTCGAAACCGTCTTTGTTGGCCCTGGCTCCGCCTCCCTGCATGGACGACTCCACGAATCCGAGGACGTAAGGCTTGTTGTACTGGTTGAAGCCGGACATCCTGGGCATGACGAAACCGGAACCCCAGGAGGCGTTGGCCCTCCATGCCTGGGGGGATAGATGCAAGGCTTTACTCAGGGCTTTTAAGGCCAGGATCTGGGCTTTCCATCCCCCGGTTGTGGAGGCCCCGCCGCAGGGAGCCGGGGGGTTGCAGTTTAAAACTGTTCCCGGGGGGACCACTACCTCGATAGGCCTGAAGCAGCCTTCGTTGGCTGGCACGTCAGGTATCAGCAGGCAGGTCACTATGTTGTGGACGTTGCCGACAGTGCATGCTAGTGCTGAGTTGATGAAGGACGTCGCCTGTTTTTCCGTGCCGGAAAAATCGAAGGTCAGGCGGTCTCCCCTTACTTTGAGGGTGCATTTCAGGAAATACGGCTTGTCGTAATCGAGGAACTCGGTTACTTCGTAGTCCCCTTCGGGCAATATTTTAATGCGTTCCCTGGTCTTTATCTCCGAGAAGTTTATTATCTCTTCATAGCAGGCTTTCAAAGTGTCTGTGCCGTACCTGCCGGCCACCTGGGCAATTTTTTCCCTTGCTACGTTATTGGCGGCTATCTGTCCTTTCAGGTCCAGCCCCTGGTAGAGGGGGACCCTGACATTGTCCATGAGAAGGTTGAACACGTCATCCCGCAACATTCCCTTTTCAACTATCTTGATGGGGCGGAAAATAAGCCCCTCCTGGTACCAGTCGGAAGCGTCCGGCGCTGTCCCGGGCCTCATGGCGCGGATATCCACGTGGTGGGTGGCGCAACCGGTCCAGGCAATCAGTTCTCCGTTCACGTGGACCGGGGCGATAATGGCAATGTCCAGGGCATGGAGGGCGCCGTCATAGGGGTTGTTCACCATGAACATGTCCCCGGGATCAATCGACCTGTTTTTAAACCTTTCGATACAGGACTGGATCATGTATGAAAGGGTGGTTCCGTGCCGGGGCATCCACACGGAGTATATGATAGTCCTGCCTAAATGGTCTGCGATGTTGAAACCCAGGTCCTTAGCCCCGACAACAATGAGTGAAGCCGCCGACCTGATGAGGGCAATCCCGGCCTCGCGCCCGATCTGGGTCAGCCGGTTCTGTATTATTTCTACGGTTACGGGTTCCAGGGTTTTGGTCATGGCCTGTCAAATACCGTTTCTAAAAAAAGCTGATTGCAATTGAGCGGAAAGCACACCCATTCGTCGTATTATTGACGGCACGCCCTTTTAAATGCCCCGGCTGGGGAAACTTTGATATACAACCGGGTTTTCTGGTCCGCCGGCGCCGGGTGAGTTAAGTGCTGATTGTAGCACAGCGAAATATGGTTGTAAAAGACATTACATTTTTAAAAAATCAAGCAGCTTATATATAAGAAACGCAGGCCAGACAAGGGCTTTGAAGAAACCGAGCACCCCCATCCAGAATGTGGTCGCATGCTGGATGTAATAGACCAGCGCGCCGATGAAAGCCAGGCCGTAGACAGTCCCTGTGGATTTGCCTTTACCCATGGTTTTTCTCCTTTCATTTTGTTATGCTCGATATGCTGGCTGCTTTTTCTGCATCCAGCTATGGTGTCAGCCGGACAACCCTGTCTGCATCTCTGGTATCATTGTTCTGCCATCGAGCTGGTTGACATTATGCCCGTCGGGGTTTGGAATAATATTCTTTCGCCTGGCCGCAACTCCCCTCACCACGGTAAGTAATTCGGAGCGGTTACAGGCTTCTGTTTTCCCCATTCAATAGCTCAATATCACCCTCTTTCCTTCTCGCTTCTAAAAACTGCGCCGGTGTAACTATACGCAATTCCGCCTCCTCCGCGATATCCTGATTGTCGATAAAGTGCCTGTTACCGGTAATGAAGTAGTCTGGCTGGGCTGATAGGGCCGCTGATAGGATTGCCGCATCTCCCGGGTTTAGTTTCATTGCCCAGCGCTCTATATACTGCAATTTGGGGTCTGTTACCACTTCGGGAGGCGTATTTACCAGCAGTTTCCTTAAAGCGGGAAGAGCTTCTGGCAGCTTCTCCTTAACGGTGCGTACCACTTCCTCCAGTACTTGCTGTGATACAATCACGCTTATACTTGCTTTGACGAAATGGCCAAGGATAATACCCGGCGCACCTTCCGGTGAATAGAGCCCTGAGAAAATAACATTGGTATCCAGGAAAACCCGAAGTTTATGCTTTGACACCGTAGCGCTCTTTGGTGACTCCCAGCCTTACCCGGCGCCCTGTCTCCTGGAGTTCTTCCTCGGTGACGCCGGAACGCTGGAACGCCTGCTGAATCTCCTTCAACGCCTCCAGCGCCACTATTTTTCTCGGCCTGGCAATAATGGCATAATCCTCAACGGTCATCTCCAGCACGTCACCGGGACCAACGCCCAATTGGTCGCATATCTCCCTGGGGAGAGTGATCTGGCGTTTCGGGCGGAGCACTACGTCAGATACTTTTTTCTCTGCCATGTTATTTCCTGTCATACTTCGGATGTCTAACTTCTTACTTCCTATTATCCCAAATAGCGTTAGGGGGTGTCAATATTTGCGGTACGCACGCCTTCCCGGATTGGACATTTTACCTTTTTTGGTATATTCTTTGCCTGAAATTTGATGACCGTCGGGTTATCCCTGGAGCAACCGGTCATGGCTATGACCGGCATTTATTAATATAACCGAAGGAGGTTACAATGGAATTTGATGAGTTATTGGGACTGATGCGCAGGCGGAGAAGCGTGAGGAAGTTCAAACCCGACCCCGTTCCGGATGAATACATTGAAAAAATTCTTGACGCTGCCCGATGGGCAATGTCCGGGGCCAACGGTCAGCCTTGGGAGTTTATCGTAGTCAAGGATAAAGCGACCATCAAAAAACTTGCCGAAATGCATGCCGTCAACAACCGGCGGAACTACGTTATCGAGTCCACCAGGGTGCCGGAGATGAGGCACCCCAGTTATCTGAAACCTTCCGAGGGATTGCCCGGGTTCGCCACCGCGCCGGTCCTCATCATGGTCTGCGCCGACCCGAGGGTCCTCCAGGCTTCTACTATCCCTTTCCATTTTTACGGCGGGGGCGAAGGCGGTCCCCTGGGGACGTATTACAAGAATATTGCCAACTGCACCCAGTATATACACCTGGCTGCGGCTGCCCTGGGGTTGGGCAGCCAGTGGGCCAGCGTCAACAACAGCTGGGAACCCCAGATAAGGCGGTTGCTGGAAATCCCCGATGTTATCAGCGTCCATACGATTGTTCCCATAGGGTATCCCGACTATAAGGTCCCGCCTCCGTACCGCAGGAAGCTTCAGGAGATGGTGCACTACGAAAAATACGACCAGTCGAAATACCGCACTGAAGAGGACATCAGGGACTACATCATGGAGCTGAGGCGGAAGACAGTCCAGAGCTATGACGTAAAAGATAAATAGGCGGCAGTCAACAGGCTCACCCACCACAGGTGGGTCGCAACTAAATGCTCGACTACCTGTTGTGTCTTTAATCCAGTTAAACGGGGAGTATGTCCTCCACCGTGATTTTCACTACGTGGTTCGGCCTGGACTTTTTTCGTTCTTCCTGTCTCCTGGCCACCCGGTCGAACAGGTCGCCGGTGGGAATCAGTTCGGCAGTTCCTTTAATCTGGTAGCCGTGGGCGGTGTTCCTGTCCACGGCCAGCACACATACCTTTGGGTTCTCCCAGAGGTTGGCCAGGGTTTTTTTAGCGGTGCTTTCCGAGTAGACGATGGTCTCATCGTCTATGGCGAACATCGACCCCTTGGGGCCGACGTTGGGGGTGCCGTCTTTGCTCGCGGTGGCAATAAACACCAACTGTTTTACCAGAAGTTCCTTTATCTCATCGTTTAGCTTGGCCATCGAAGTCCTCCTGTTTTTTTAATAATGCCTTTAAAATACGGGGGAATGTTCCAGGTATTATACTTGAAAATCCCAGTAGGGGCACAACATGTTGTGCCCCTACATGTTCATGGCTGAATAGCCCCCGCCGCTTTTTTTATACTGCCTACCCCCCGCACCAGGCCTGGGACAGCGTCACAGTGTCGCCGTCCTTCAGCACGGTGTCCGGCCCGTCGAGCAGGTCGATAAACCGGTTGTTCAGGACGATGCCCACCTGGTCCGTCAACCTGCCGGACTCCGGGTCGTACAGGTGGGGCCCCAGTTTTTTCTCCCTGGCGGCTAATTTACGTAGCAGCGTCCCGATATTCTCTCCCTCCTCTATCTCCTGCTCCAGTATGACGCCGCCGCCTTTCTTTTGCCCCTTTGCGGCCAGGTAGCTGGTCAGCCAGGGATATATTTCGATGGTTACTCTGGCCATTGAATGTTCCCCGTTAAGGCCACAGGTCTTTTGAAACCTTCTCCAACCCCAGGTTTTTCAGGGTTTCAGGCAGGGGTTTACCCGTGGCGCGGTCCCACCCCATGAGCTTGTAGTAATTGTCAAGCATGAGGGGCAAAGCCGGGAGGATGCTTGTGCCCTGGGCCGGGCCGTCCAGCGGGGCGGAACCCATCCTGGGCGACGGCCATTCTTTATCGGGGGTGAAGCCGTGACGCACATTGAATGAGCGGAAAAGGTTGATAGCTCTTTTACCTGCCTTCAGGGCTTCATCCGCTGTAAAGTCCTGCCAGCCGGTGGCAGCCTGCAACATGGGCACAAGGAATTTGGGCACCTGCCTGTTGGGGAACTTGCAGACTCCCAGGGAGTCCAGGAACTGGAACCCTCCCTTAAGCTTCGCCGTCATGGTGGAAACTTCAATGGGGTCGAAGGTATTGCTCAGGGGAGGAAGGCCGTATTCCGTCGGGCGGGGAAAACCGTCATTTTCGATGGTGCAGATATTGGATACCACGGTATCGAAGAGTTCGTTCCACCTCAGGCGCAGGTCATGGGTACGGGAAGTGTTTCCGCTGTTGACATAAACGGCCATCTTGGGCGCTTCGCCCCCTATCTGGCGAGTTGCCCTGAGAACTCCTTCCGCCAGGATATCCCCTATGCCCCTGCGGGAAATAATCAGGCGGAGGAGCGCCCTGACTCCTTCAATGTTTCCCCAGCTCAGGTCGATGCCGGCGGTATCGGCTTTGGTAATCAGCCCTTTATCATACATTTCCATCATAAACGCCACTACCCAGCCGGCTTCGTTGGCGTCCAGGCCGTACTTGTCGCAGTCGCTGTTAGTGATAATCATGCCGGGGGCGTAGGTGTTGCCGATGAGGACTCCCCAGGCCGATATGCACTCCGCCTCCGGCTCTTCGGCCACGTGCCCCACGTAGGGACCCTCGCTTATCTCGATCATGTTGCAGTGGTTGAAGGGACATGCCCAGCAGGAATTCCGTTTCGGGCTGTAATGTTTCCTGATGTACGAGCCGCCGAATTTCTCCAGGTCCTCCGGTGATATGTCGATAAAACGGGTCTGGAGGTTTTTTATGGGTTTCATCCGGCTCGGGTGGGCGGCTTTTTCAAATACCATGCCCCAGTTATATACTTCTCCCCAGTCGGGGTCGTTCCTGATGTATTTTAAAAACTCGTTGGAGGTGGCGGTCAGTTTTTTAGAGTCAAATACGTTAATTTTCTTTTTACCGCGGGTTACGGCGATGGCCTTCAATTTTTTCGAACCCATGACCGCGCCCGGGCCGTTGTGGGCTACCACGTGGCCCTTGTCGATGACAATGGCGGCGAATTTTACCAGGTTTTCCCCCGCCGGCCCGATGCTGGCCACGGAGACGGAGGATACGGGTAAGCCCGTGGTTTTTTTTATCAGGTCTTCTGTTTCATCGGTGTTTTTCCCTATAAAGTCCTCTGCGTCCCTGAACTCCACACCTTTTTCCGTAATAACCAGGTACGTCCACTGCGGCGCGGCTCCCTGGATAATCAGGCCGTCATAGCCGGATAACCTGAGAAAGGCCCCGAAAAAACCGTTAGCCTGGCTGGAGGTGCTTCCGTTGGTTAAAGGGCCCTTACACACAACGGATACCGTCCCAGAACCTTTAACCGCCGTTCCCCCGAGGGGGCCGCTGGCTAACGTCAGCCGGTTTTCCGGGTCCGACCACTCGACGCCGGGCGGGACTTCTTCGTAAAGTATTTTGGCCCCAAAGCCCGTGCCTCCGATATACTTGCGCAGTGTGGCCTCGTCATATTCTTCTTCGGATGACTTCCGGTTAGTCAGGTCGATTCTGAGGAATTTACCGGCGTAACCGTAAAGCTGTGTGGACATGTGTCTCCTTTCCTCCTGCGGGTATCGATATAAATTCTTGCACCTGGGGGATACCGGCCCGGGTTTTTCCGTAAGAAAACAGCCCCCGGCTTGTTATCCGGGTTGTATAACCGCTTTAATCGGGTACAAACCCGGTATCTCTCCGGCGATAGCCCTGACTGCCTTGTCAGCTTCCTTCAACGGGAATTTATGGGTTACCATTCTCTCAATAGGGTATTTTCTTGTCTCGATCAACTTAATCGCTGCGGAGATGGCTTCAAAATTACTGGTAAAGACGCCTTTTAATGTTATTTCGTTCAGGACTATTTTGTCCATTAGCAGCGGGGTTTCCGTGGTGGACCCCGAGAGTCCCGCGCAAACAAGGGTTCCCTGTTTCTTAACCAGGTCCACGGATGCCGCTACTCCCCTGGGGCTGCCCGTAACATCCACTACCAGGTCTGCCATTTTGCCCCCCGTCAATTCCCTGACCAGTTTCACCGCGTCTTCTTTTTCAATGTTGACCGTGACCGTGGCGCCGAAGTCTCCAGCGAGCTTAAGGCGTTCTTCATCCCTGCCCAGGCCGGTAACGATGATTTCAGAGGCTCCTGACTCCTTTGCGGCAATTACGGCTGATAAACCCTGTGAACCGCTTCCCTGGATTACAACGACATCGCCCACTTTCGCTCCGCCAATGAAACGAACCCACTGGATACCATTGCTAATGGCGGCATTGGCAAGGATGGCAGCCTCGGCGGGAATATCCTCCGATATTTTGTACAGGATGCTGTTGGGATGGAGGTACATATATTGTCCGTAGGAGCCCCACAGGGAAGGAGGGACATTTGTCGAAATCCTTGTCCCGTAGGAAAGCCCTAACTGGCAAAATTTGTAATTCCCGTTGATGCACTGGGGACAGGCGCTGCAGGGTATCATGGAGTCGACGACCACCCGGTCGCCCTTTTTGACTTTAAACCGTTCCCGGGCAACGTCTCCAATTTCATTGACGCGACCGAGGATTTCGTGGCCCAGGATCATGGGGAAAATGTCGGTCCTTCTTTTCCCCAGGTAGAACTTGGCGTCTGTGCCGCAAACACCTGTGAGTTCCAGTTTCAGGAGACCATCGTTGGGGGAGATTGCAGGGATATCGAATTCCTGGAGTTCTATCTTGTGGGGGGCGGTAAGAACGGCTGAATATTCGGTATTTTTCATTCCTTTTCCCTTTCCTGCTTTATTTTAATACAAAAGATAATACAAAATAAAGGTTTTTCAACGACGGCATTCCTTTAGAAGGTTTCCGCCCCGGATTTCCCGGATATGGTTACGGTAATGGAATTGCTGTGGAGAAAAAGAATCCCGGTGGTTCAGGAAAGGCTCAGCCTCTGATTAGCAGGGTAATGAAGTTCAGGCACAAGGGATGAAATAAAAATGGTAAGGTAAATGGAAATACGGGCATCGAGGCTAAATAATGCCGTCCATTTTTGACTTGATACCGTTCCTGGATAACTCTTCCTCAAACATTTTCCTTACAGCAGGGTTCTCGTCCCCATATTCAATCTGGTCCTTTCCCACCGCAGATCCGTCATCAGCCTTCCAGAGGGCGGGAAAAATATATTTTTGGCTTCCCCAGCGCAAGGCCATGTAACGTGCCGGCTCTGTCCCTGTATTGAAATGCTGGTGAAACCATTTGTCCGGCGGGACCAGTATACTCCCGCTTTGCCACGGGATTTTTACGGGCTCCTTTCCTTCGGGCCACATCATGGAATAGCCTTTTCCGCTTATGATAATTATGTTGGCCCCCGGCCCGTGGCGGTGGGCTTTCTTATACGTCCCAACCACGAATTCCGAAAGATGAGCGGTCATTGTGCTGTCGGCCAATTCGAAACAGATGCTGTAATTACCTCCTCCCCGTTTTCCCAGTTCAAACAGCTTCACCGCCCTCACGTCCGCTACGAAATTGGTTTCCCAGGCCGGAGCCAGCCCACGGACAGGTTCTGACGCCGCTAATTTCCCCTGCCGGGAAAAATAGTCCTCCTCGCCGGTATACCTGTCGGTGAAGGTATAGGGATTATTAAATATGAAACCGGGATTATGGAACAGGTTGACTACCAGAGGGGCGTTGGTGGCACCCAGGTACCTGGCAGGTTTGTCTCCTTGCCCGTTAAAATGCTGGTGGTGCGCGTTAATAGGAATGGCGAAAAGACTACCGGCCTGCCATTCGAAAGTCTGTCCGGGGTTTCCCTCGCTCCAAACCGTGGTAGCTCCACGACCGCTCAAAACATAGATGATTTCTTCGTACAGGTGTTTCTGGGGCCGAAGGCTTCCGCCGGGTGGTATTTCGCAAAGGTAAGAATCTGTCGAACCCTCGTTGCCGACAAGATTGATAAAGGCTCCCCTGCCGCCTTTTCTCTCCCAGTTTCCCAGGGATACCTGGTTGAGGTCATATATATGATATCCCCCCAGGACGGGTATGCCCTCGGATTTCACCAATTTTTCGTAGGCGCTTAAAGGTAATTTGTATTGCGGTTCTGCTGTCATTACCCGGGCTAAAACTCTTTCTTTCCCTTTATTATTACACAATTATCCTTTTTTTTGTGGTATGATAATCATTGATGTGCACATTTCTTAAGGGAAAAAAGGCTTCCACCGGTTATCGGAAGTTAAAATTGGAAAAAAATTTAAGTCGGGTTTACCTCTTAATCCTTGCCCTGCTGGTACTTTTGGCAGCGGTGCCTGGAATCCCAGTCTCGGCCCAGGAGAAAATAACCGACCTGAGCCTGAGGCTGGTGTACGATACTTTTTACAACAAAATAGTACCGGGAGAGGACAATGTCTATTACATGGAGGTCAGGAATTTCGGCAACCAGCCCCTGACCAATATCAGGCTTTCCGCGATAAAATATGAGCCGGGTTGGGTAATAGAAATAAAACCCCCTCAGTTGAATTACCTCGGACCGGACAGTTTTCAGACCGTGGATGTCAACATAAGGCCTCTTCCCGGGACCAAAGGGGGAGTTTACCAGGTTACCGTCATGGCTGAGGCAAATGAAGTCCGGAAGGTGACGGATTTTGTGGTGGAAATAGAGAAAAAAGAGGGTTACTGGTTGTGGATAGGGCTTGCCCTGGTGGCCGTGCTGATAGCGGGTTTTGCATTAATTTATATCCGCCAGGGAAGGAAATAAATTCCCGGGCGGCAACCTGACTTTGTGGGCGGGAAAAGGAAAAACAAGGCGTAAACAATGTCTGAGAAAGGGGTCAATATGCTTGAACGTGTCCACGAACACATTCTCGATGAGCTTCAAATTAACACACGGACGGATACAATCTTCATCCTCGCGGCAATTATTCTCAACTTGATAACCCTGGCTGTCAATTCAGCCATTGCTGGGGGTAATAACGGCGGTACTACAACAATATTAATGTTTACTTTTGTGGCTCTACTGGTTGTGGTGAACCTGGTTTCGGAAATCGGCCTGATACGGGGCAGGCAGACGAGGGAAAAACTCATTCAGGGCTTGCTCAAGATGTACAAGGACCAGGGGGTGGAGGGCTATTATGACCCATCCCTGTTAAGCGACTACAGGACAAGGTACAACCTTTTTATGCTCGCCGTCCTTTTTACCGGATTGATTGGCATCGTCGTTCCCTTCATAATCAGGTAAGGTAATCCTATTACCCGGGCTGCCCCGTCCCTGCAGGCCGAAACCCCTCTTGTGGCTGAACGCCGCTGTCAGGAGTGGCGGCTACTATAAATCCACCAATTGCCGTTACTATTGCCAGGGGTATCCAGGCGCCCTGGTAGCTGTGCCAGGTATCAAATACCCAGCCCGCAAAAGGCGCCCCGATAATATTTCCGAGGTGCATCATCCCGATGGTAAACCCATGAATCGTCCCGAATTTTTCCCTTCCGAAATACTCCCGGAGCAGGGCCGGTCTCATGGTGACATTTCCTCCCCAGCCCAGGCAGTACAAAACAAGAAAAGGCACTACCAGCCACATGGCGTTGACATTCACGTAGTTAAAAAAGATGATTCCGACGGCTGAAAGAGCAAAGGCTGAAGCCGCTACCCGCCTTTTGTCAAAGCGGTCGCCCAACCACCCGTAACCAAGACGGCCGGCTATGCTCATTAAAGGCAAGGCGCTGGCCACCAGGCTCGACGTGGACCTGGAGACGCCTACACTGCTGAGATAAGGCATCACGTGAGTTAATATTGCTCCATTGACCACCGACTGGAGGGCCAGAGCAATGGATATGTGCCAGAAAGTGCGGTTTTTCAGAATTTCCCTGGTCGGCAGGGGCGGTATCTCGGGTGGGGGAAGGGTCACAGGTTCATTACTTCCTGTAATGAGGTTTTTCTCTCCGTCGGGAAGATACCCGTACTGTTCGGGTTTATGCCTAACTACCAGGGACAGGGGTATACTGATTACCATTGTGCTCAGTCCCATTACCATCATCGCGTCACGCCATCCGAAACGGTCCACGGCTATGGTTATCAATGGTATCAGCAATCCGCCGAGGGCGGCACTGCTGGCTATTATTCCCATGGCCAGGGAAATCCTTCTGCGGAACCAGTAAGCCGCGGCCGGCATCATAACGGTATGGCCGGACGTCCCTATCCCTATGGCAATAATAAAAAAGGCGACGTAAAACATGCCTAAGGAGTTGATACGGCTGAGGAGTACCATTCCGAACCCGGTGAACAGTGACCCGGTCATAATAATCTTCCTCGGCCCCAGGCGGTCAACAAGTATTCCCAGGACAGGAGCGAGGAGCCCTGTCTCCAGGCCCCGCAGGGATGCAGCCAGGGAGATCTGGGTATAGCTCCATCCGAACTCGTCGGCAATAGGCTCGAAGACGGCGGTGAAGCCGAAATGGATGATGCCTGAGGTGTACAGCATGATTCCGCCGCAGGCAGCGACTACCCACCATCCGTAGAATATCTTTGGTGGTTTACTTTTTGACGTTGTTATCATAAAAACATTTAATGTGCTACAAATGACACCCCAGGGCAGGTTGGACCGGCACGGATGAATACAATCGTTTTGCAAAAAAAAAGCCGCTGGAGAGCGACCTGCTACCCTGCCGGTAAGGGAAAGGAGTTTACCGGAAGCATGCTAACAAACCGTTCGGTATTTGTCAAAGTTTTTTCACAGGTGATGTACCAGCTATTCCCGGAAGGGAAAGAGCAGAATACATGCTTACACCCGTTCTGTCACCATGTCCCCAACATTGTCACCCTGTCCCGATATATCGGGACTCCGTCCCAGAGAGCCTGTCGAAGGGTCTGTAACCAGTGAGCAGGACGATGCTTTATTAATCTTATACGGAGGTCATCTACACCCGGAACAGATTCCTCGTCCGCCTTGCGGACTCGCGGAACGGAGGCTTCGCTCGGAATGACAGGAAGTAGCATTCGTCGTAGGGGCAATCCCCTGTGATTGCCCGATGGTGAGGTTGGGCTTGTGTTTCCCACTGCCGGTAGATTATCCGTTCTCCGTTCCGGCCCCGCTCTGCGGGATCCCGAGCGTCGGGAGAGCCTTCGGCCGCGGGTTTCGGTCTTTGTTTTGATTTACAGCCATTCGTATGGTAGACTGCTGCCCATTAGCGATGTTAACGAGTTTATTCCCATGGTACTTGCAGTGAAATTGCCGCCCGCGACTTGTTTAAACCTGTCTGCTGTTCAGGCATACACCGGCTGCTCTTTATACCGGCATCGGGGATGTTGTCCTTGAAGCTGATTAAAGTTTCCCACGAGAAATGCGTCGGCTGCCGCCTCTGCGAGTTCGTCTGCTCCCTGGTACACGACGACGAGTGCAGCACCAGCAGGTCGAGAATCCGTGTCCACAGGGACGAAGAGTTCGGCAACAACCTTGTTTCCCTGTGCTTGCAGTGTGAAGAGACCCATTGCATGGAAAGCTGTGTTTACGATTCTATCCGCAGGGACGAAAAGACCGGGGCGGTTCTCATCGACGACGAAAAATGCGTCGGCTGCGAAACATGTGTTTCCGAGTGCCCGGTTGCCGGTGTTTTTTATGACTCTGAAAAGAATAAAGCGTTTAAATGCGACCTCTGCGGTGGCGACCCCGAGTGCGTGAAATGGTGCAGCCGGGATGCCCTGACCCTGGAGGAAGCCAATATTACCTCACCGGACCGGAAGGCTTTAATGGACGAAACGACAACCCTGTTATCAAAAAAAAGGAAATCAATACGTTAACATGGTATTTTTGATGTGTAATAACGAGACAGGAGCCGGGATATGAACGGTTGGGCTGGGCAGCGGCTGAAGGTGTACTTAACAGAAGGGAAAATAGTCAAGGAACCCCTGCCGGAAGACCTGAGATTAAATTATCTCGGCGGCCGGGGATTCAATTCCAAGACAATTTACGACGGGATTAAACCCGGCGTGGACCCTTTGGGTCCTGAGAACATGGTCCTGGTGGGAGTGGGACCCCTGAACGGCACCGCCGTGCCGGCTTCCGCCAGGTGGACGGTTACCTCAAAGTCTGCCCTCACGGGAGGCCTGGGTGACGGTAACGGCGGGGGGGATTTTGCCACCGAGTTAAAATTTGCGGGTTATGACCAGGTGGTTTTTTACGGCCGCTCACCAGGTCCGGTGTACCTTTGGATCGATGATGATAAAGTGGAATTACGGGACGCTTCCGGGATATGGGGTAAGACCACCGGCGAGACCAATGAGATGATTAAGGAAGAGCATAGTGACAGGGATATCCGGGTAATGTGCATAGGTCCTGCCGGAGAAAACCTGGTCCGTTTTGCCAAGGTATTTGCCAACGTCACCCGGGCAGGAGGCAAGGGGGGCATGGGCGCTGTTATGGGTTCAAAGAATCTAAAAGCGATAGCGGTGAGGGGCAGCGGTTCGGTCAGCATAGCCCGGCCAAAGGAATTCTTCAAAGCAGCCAGACGCTCGTATGAAAAAATCTTGGCTTCGCCGTATTTGCAGGCGTTCCGGGAGACGGGTACCATGTTCCTCACCCGTAACATGGAATCTTTGAAGTCTCTCCCCACCCGGAATTTGCAGGCCGGGACGTTCGAAGGCTGGGAAAAATTAACCTCTGAAGTCTTTGAAGCTAACTATGCCATCAAGCACAAGGGCTGTTCCGCCTGTCCTGTTGCCTGCGGACACTATTACGAGGTGAAAGAGGGGCCTTACGCCAACCACGGTGACAGCAATGAGTACGGAACGACCTATCCTTTCGGTCCCAAGTGCGGCATAGACAACCTGGAGGCCATTCTCCTCATGGGAACCATGTGCGACCAGCTTGGCCTGGATACCCATTCCTCCGGGGGTATAATCAGCTTTGCCATGGAGTGCTGGCAGAGGGGTCTTCTGAAAGCCAGGGATACCGGTAATCTCGACCTGGCCTGGGGCAACGTTGACTCGGTGATAGAGTTATTAAAGAGAATTACTTACCGGCAAGGGTTTGGAGATGTCCTGGCAGAGGGTTCTTTCAGGGCTTCGAAAAGGATCGAAGGCTCGGAAGTCTGCCTTAAAACCGTTAAAGGGCTGGAAGTCAGCGCTTTATTTCTGGGTCCCTTTACCGACATGGCAGTGGCCCTTGGATATGCCGTTGCTACCAGGGGCGCCGATCATTTAAGGGGAACAATGCCGTGTATATCGTCTGAAGACCGGCGGCTGAAAGAAATCTTCGGTGACCCGGAGACCGTTCAGAAATACATGGACAACCCCCGTTCAATTGAGAAAAAAGGGGTGTTTACGGCCTTAAACGAGGACGGTATGGCCATGGTGAACGCCCTCAATATATGCTGCTTCGTGGTGGGAGATACCCGCAGGAAGAGGCTGGTGGTGGAAGACCTTGAGGAACTCATGTCCACATGTACCGGCGTGGACATGAACGGTGACGACCTGATGAAGGTCGGGGAGCGGATTACCAACATAGAAAAGGCATTTAATGTAAGGGAAGGTATGAGGA
>JAUYHV010000035.1 GCA_030689845.1 Dehalococcoidia bacterium | reverse complement strand
GGTATCTGGAACCAGGTAAAGAAGGCCGCCGAACCCCACCTTGAGGAGAGGGACAAAAGGATAAAGCATTTTCTGGAGACAGGAGAACTACCTGAAAGTGAAGGGAAAAAGGTAACCAACCTGGTGACAGAGGGAGACGGGGTGATGCTCTCGCTGCAAAGGGAGAAGACCAGGCGGGCCGAAGTAAAGGTAGGCATAGCCTATGAGGGCTGGGAGCAGATAGGAAAAGAGCGCTATAAGACGTTGAACAAGAGCATATATGGAGATATAGCCTGTAGCGAGGAATACTGGGCCGGGATGACTTTGAAGCTCTACCAGAAATATGACATGGCAGCCCCGGAAAGGGTCGTCCTGGGGGGAGACGGGGCAGAACGGGTAAAGGAAGGACTGAATTGGGTAGGCGGCCGGTTCCAGTTAGACCGGTATCACCTCAACGGAGAACTCCGGACTGCCCTGGGGCCGGACAATGAAACTATCAAACTTGTACGCCAAGCCTGTGGTGAAGGAGATATTGGAAAAGCCTGCCAATTACTCACAGAGGCGGAGAAGAAGACAAGAGGAGATCAAGCCAAGAAAATAGAGAAAGCGCGTCATTACCTTATGAAGAATGAATCCGGTCTCAGAGACTACCGTCTCGACCTGAGAGAAGAAGCAAAGGGACTCAGAAGGACCGGTGCTATGGAGGGAAATGTGGATAAGCTGGTAGTGAAGCGGATGAAAGGGCACGGAATGAGTTGGACCATTAAAGGCTGTCGCAGGATGCTGTGGGTGCGTTTCCACTGGTTAGAAGGCACTCTTAAAGAAAGCCTGGGCCCGCCTATTCAAACAGCAGTTGCCACAGGGCCAATGGCAAGAAAGGTCAAACACATTATCGACAAAACCCTCACGGAAAATCCAGGCGATTGGCTCAATATGAAACTTCCAGCCCTTTATGGTCCCCATTGCAGCCACCCATGGGCACTTGTATTAAAATCCCTTGCACAGGGGAGCATATAATGATGTACGGCCTCTCTTCTATTTCCTGCCTGCACCGACAATTCCTTGACAGTAACTTGGAAGAGACTACGTATTGCATTCATTTAGTATTTGTTTTATAATCCCCTCCGGCGCATCCTTGAAAACGATAGCGGTTTCCCAACATATTTCAGCCGGGCACGATTGGGGAAGAAATGATTGTGTCCGACATGCAGGCAGTACAAATATTAACCACTGTCCAGTCCCGGGCTATATTGTCCCAGGTCATAACTGCATCGATACCAAGGTGTCACAAACTGGCAAAGAAAGGAGGTGCAGTTATGGAATTTACAGATAAATCGCTAACGTGCCGGGATTGTAACAGGGAATTCACATTCACTGCTGGCGAGCAGGAGTTCTACAGTCAGAAAGGCTTGCAGAACGAGCCCCGCCGCTGTCCCGAGTGCCGCACAACCAGAAGACAAAGTTCTTCCGGGTATGGTCAATCCCCGAGACAAATGTTCCCGGCGGTATGCGCATCCTGCGGTGTTGAAACTCAAGTTCCCTTTCAGCCGAAGCAGGAACGCCCGGTTTATTGCAGCGATTGTTTCAGCAAGCAAAGGGATTAAAACCCACCGGGCTTGCCGCGTATCTTGTACTCAACCCAATCTCTTTCTGCATATGGAAGCCGGTTAGTTTTTCCGGCTTTAAAGGAGGGTAAGGAGATGAATGTCGGTGTTTTAAAGATACGTTTAAGGTTACCTGAGAACGACAATCTCAAAGGTAAGCGGCAGGTCGTGAAATCCGTCATCGCCCGCGTGCGAAACTCCTTTAACGTATGTATCGCCGAGGTGGATGACCTGGACTACTGGCAGGTGGCTACGCTAGCAGTTACCTGCGTCAGCAACAACCCTCAACATAACAACGAGGTGTTATCCAGGGTATTGAATTTTATTGGCAGTACCCGTTTGGACTGCGAACTCCTGGACCACGAGATAGAACTAATTCCCTACAGTTGATGTAAGAAGCATTGGATACCGTTTCCTTTCTCAGCTATCTCAAGTCCCGGCCCCAGTTTAAAGACCAGTTCGCCCACGTCGAGCAAATCCCCTACCGCCAGGGTGAACACGGCATACTACAAAACCCCCTTCACCCCACCCTTCAAAGCCTTCTCGGTGCGCGAGGTATCCGGCAGTTATATTGTCATCAGGTCAAAGCCATTGAAACAGTCAGAGCCGGCGGCAATATCATGGTTTCGACCCCCAGCGCCAGCGGCAAAACCCTGTGCTATAACATTCCGGTCCTGGAAACATTACTGGCCGATCCCTTGAGCAGGGCGCTGTATCTTTTCCCCACCAAAGCCCTTGCCCAGGACCAACTCCGGGGACTTATCGAACTTGCAGGCGGAGAAATCCTCACAACCGGTGACATGTCAACGTTTGACGGGGACACTCTCCCGGGCCTGCGTTCCAACATTAAAAAAAGGGGCAGGATAATCTTGACCAACCCCGACATGTTACACCTGGGGATTCTGCCCAATCACCAGTCCTGGCGCCGCTTCCTGCGAAACCTGAAATTCGTTATCATAGACGAAGCCCACAGTTACCGGGGAGTCTTCGGTTCCCACCTCGCCCTGGTCATCCGGCGCCTGCGCCGGCTGTGTAACGACCTGGGTTCCCACCCCCAGTTTATTCTGTGTTCCGCCACTATAGCCAATCCCGGGGAGCATGCTGAAAACCTTGTGGGACTGCCGTTCGAGCTTGTAAGCGAAGACGGTTCCCCCTACGGTGGGAAGGACTTCGTGTTCTGGAACCCCCCCGTGGTAGACCCGGTAAAAAATACCCGCCGCAGCGCCAGCAGCGAAGCCACGGCTCTGTTCACGGAATTGGTCTCTCACGGAATACGGAGCCTGGCCTTTACCAAGACCCGCCGCCTGACAGAGCTAATATACATTTACTCCCGGGATAAACTCAAGGAAACAGACCCCCTACTGCCCCCCCTGATAAAACCCTATCGTGCGGGATACCTGCCTGAAGATCGGCGCTCAATTGAAAGGGATTTTTTCAACGGGAACCTGCTTGGTGTTATTGCCACGTCGGCCCTGGAAGCAGGGATAGATATCGGAAACCTGGATGCCACCGTCCTCGTCGGCTACCCGGGAAGTATTGCCAGTACCTGGCAGCAGGCAGGCAGGAGCGGACGCCGCCAGGCAAAATCCCTCAGCTTCCTTATCGCCCTGGACAATCCCCTGGACCAGTATTTCATGCATCATCCCGGTGATTTTTTTAGCCGGAACTATGAAAATGCCCTGGTAAACCTTCATAACCCGTATATCCTCGAGTCTCATTTTTTGTGCGCTGCCTGGGAACTTCCCCTTACCCCGGAAAACTCGGAGGTTTTTGGCATGGACCTTGAGGCTGTGCTTGAGGAACTGGAAGAGAAAGGGCTGTTGAAAAAAAGGGACGGCAAGTGGTATCCAACTCCGGCGGTTGCCTATCCCGCCCGGCGCGTAAATATCCGGTCCGCTTCCTCCGAAAATTACGTTATTAAAGACCAGTCCCGGGATAACCAGGTACTGGAAACCATCGAGGCATCGGTGGCATTTTCCGAGATTCACCCCGGCGCAGTATATTTGCACCAGGGGGAGTCCTACCTGGTCACCGACCTTGACGTTGCCGGTAAAACGGCTTTCGCCAAATTATTCGACGCGCCGTACTATACCCAGGCCAAAGAGATTACAGAAATCAGTATTAAGAAAAAATTGAAGGAAAGGGAAGGCGGGAAGACTTCTGTATTCCTGGGTCATACCGAAGTAAAGACTACTGTAATCGGTTTCCGCAGGAAAGCCCAGTTATCCGAGGAGGTGGTCGGTGAGGAAGAACTGGACTTGCCTTCGCAGAACTTTAACACCGTAGCCCTGTGGTTTGATGTTCCCCAGACCATTGTTAACGAAATAGCGGAAAAACACCTGGACTTTGCGGGGGGGCTCCACGCAGCGGAACACGCCTCTATCGGCCTCCTTCCCCTGTTTGCCCTGTGCGACCGTAACGACATAGGGGGTGTTTCCACCTCACTGCACTGGGAGACCGGAAGACCCCAAATATTTATTTACGACGCCTATCCTGGCGGCATTGGCATCGCAGAAAAAGGGTTTGAGATTATTGAAGAACTCTGGGAAACAACCTTGAAGCTGATTAAAGACTGCCCCTGCGAAGAAGGCTGCCCCAGTTGCGTCCAGTCTCCCAAGTGTGGTAATAATAATCAACCTCTGGACAAGGAAGCAGCCATGGTAATCCTGGAAGGATTAATAAAACCGAAATAAATAAAGGATATTAGTGGAAGAAACAAGACCGTCCCAGTATTTTATCGTCGTAACGGCTTTTTTTATTACCTGCCTCATCGTCGCCAACATAATAATAGTTAAGATTATCACCGTCGCCGGTTTTATTTTCCCGGCTGCCATAATCATTTTCCCCCTGAATTATATTTTCGGGGACATCCTTACCGAGGTATACGGATACCGCCGTGCCCGGCGCGTCATATGGCTGGGTTTCTTCTGCAATCTTGTTGCCGTTGCCGCCTTCTGGACGGCGGGGCGGCTGCCGGCAGCCTCTTTCTGGGATGCTCAGGGGGCCTACGACCGGATACTTGGGAGCACCCCACGTTTCCTCGCTGCCTCTTTTCTCGCCTACCTGGCAGGTGAGTTCAGCAACTCCTTTATCCTGGCCAAGATGAAAATAATGACCCGGGGGAAATGGCTGTGGAGCCGCACCATCGGCTCTACCATAGTGGGACAGGCACTGGACACTGTTATTGTTTTAACCATCGCCTTCTGGGGCACCATGCCACTGGCGACTCTGGGCGTCCTTGTTGTATCCCACTGGATTGCCAAGGTGTTATATGAAACAATAGCTACACCCCTGACTTACATCGCCGTAACTTATCTGAAAAAGAAAGAGGGGCTGGACACCTATGACCACTCTACCAGGTTCAATCCCTTCCTTTTGAAGGAGTAAACAACTCGACACAACCCCGGCCGGTTGGCCGGTTTAGTTTTGTGCAATATCGTTCAGGCGGGCTTTTTTATGAAACCGGTTGCGGATGAAAATAACCGGCCGCGCTTTATAGTGGATAACAACGCGGGTAAGGTGGCCCGGTGGCTCAGGATAATGGGTTTTGACAGCGTATTTTACCGGGGAGGGCCGGACAGCGGACTTATAGAACGCGCCATGGCGGAGAGGAGGATTTTGTTGACCAGGGATACCCGGATATTTAAAAGAAGGGTAATAACAGGCGGGGCAGTACAGGCAATCCTTTTAAAGGATGACGACCCGGAAAAACAGGTGCAGCAGGTAATCGGGACATTACACCTGGGGGATACCGGCCTGGCCTTCACCCGTTGCCTGGATTGCAACGTGCAGCTTATACAGGTTACGCCTGAGGAAATAAAAGACCTTGTTCCGCCTTTTGTCTTTCAAATACGGGACGTTTATCGCCAGTGCCCCGGGTGTAAACGCGTCTTCTGGAGGGGCAGCCACCGGCTGTCCATGGAAGAAAAGCTGAATCAACTTACCTCGAAGGTGGAGGGGCGGAACTAATCCAACGTCTTTTACGGCCATAGAAAAAAGAACCAGGAGGGTTATAGAGCCGAACTGTGCGACCATAAAAACACCGGTATAAGTGAAAGATGGAAAATTATTGTAAGAAGGAGTAACCCTTTTGAAAAACGAGCGATATGCCTACTCACCCATTATTTCCAGGAAACCGCTGAAATGGCCGGAGAACGCCCGCCTCGCTGTCTGGGTAATACCCAACGTTGAATGGTTTGACATCGGGCTCCCCCTCGGAGAAGGGGGACCGAGGGGTGATATTGTCCCCAACGTTCGGAATTTTGCCCACCGGGACTACGGTAACAGGGTAGGTGTATGGAGGATAATGGATGTCCTGAAAAAAAATGGTATCAGGGGTACCGTAGCCTTAAACTCGGCAATTTGCGATCACCATCCTCAAATCATTGAAGAAGCCAATAAACTTAACTGGGAGTTCATGGGGCATGGCGCAACCAACTCGTCACCCCTGGTCAACCTGCCGGAGGAAAGGGAAAGGGAGGTCATTCACTCAGTTGTTGAAAAAATCACCTCCGCTACGGGTAAAAAACCCCTGGGCTGGCTGGGCCCCGGGCTGGTTGAAACCTTTAACACCCCGGATATACTGGCGGAAGAAGGCATCGAGTACCTGGCAGACTGGTGCTGCGACGAC
>JAUYHV010000027.1 GCA_030689845.1 Dehalococcoidia bacterium | reverse complement strand
TAAGGCCGTCACCTGGGGAGAAATGAAGCTGAAGTCAGACCGCCTGGCCCTCCACTTCCTAAAGCTCGGCCTCAAATATGGGGACTTCGTCGTCCTCATCTCCCCCAACATCGTCGAGTTTTACTTTATCCTCTTCGGCCTCGCCAGGATCGGCGTCATACCCGTGATGTGCCTGCCCCGCCACAGGAAGATGGAGGTTTCCCACATGGTCGCCCTCCATGATGCCAGGGCAATAATCGTCCCCTCCGGCGAGAGGTTCGATTTCACCACCATGGTTAACGAATTCAGAAAAGAATCCCCTACCCTGGAACTCTTCTTCACCCTGGGCGGCAGCCCGGTCGAAGGCTGGCTGAGCATAGAGCAACTCCTGCAAAAGGAAATAGAGAAGGACTACCCCGGGGACTACCTCGCCGGGTTTAAACCGGACCCCAACGATATTGTAATGGAACAACTTTCGGGTGGGACCACCGGCCTGCCCAAGGGCATACCCCGCACCCACAACGAGTATATATGCCTGTGGGAATATATCGGACGCAGGGGCGGTAATACTGACGAGTCCATTTTCCTGTGCATGACGCCCGTTGCCCACAACATGCCCATGTCGGCAATAGCCGGGCCGATGTTCCTGAGACAGGGCACGACCATCATTACCCGTTCCACAAAACCGGAGGAAAATTTCCGCATCATCGAGAAATATAAAGTAACCCACCTGGAAATGGTGCCGGTGATTATTACCTACTGGATGGAGTCCGAAGAACTGATACGGAAATACGACCTCAGTTCACTGAAGGTTATCGGGGCCGGGGCGCAGAAAGTAAAACCAGAACTGGTGAAGTGGTGTCTTGAAAGGCTGGGGGTCAATTTCACCAACACCTTCGGCCAAACGGAAGGGACTCACATTGCCACCCGCTGGGACAGCCCGGTAGAAGCCCATCTGCACACTGTGGGTAAGCCCGCCATAATTGACAGCTCGGTCGTCGTGAAACTGGTGGACGATGATAACCGGGAAGTCCGTCCGGGGGAAATCGGGGAACTGAAAGTAAAAGGCCCCATGACATTTAAAGGCTATTTCAGGAGTCCTGAAGAAAACGCCAAAAGTTTTGATAATGAAGGGTTCTTTCACACCGGGGACTTGATGTCCCTGAGGCCCGACGGCAGGTATGTGGTGGAAGGACGCAAAAAAGACATGATTATCCGCGGTGGTGAAAACGTCTATCCCGAACCGGTGGAAGGCTGGTTAATGAAAAACCCCCTGGTAAAAAACTGCGCGGTGGTCGCCATGCCCGATCCCAGGCTGGGAGAAAAACTCTGCGCCTTTGTCCAGGCCGCGGAAGGGCAGACGATGAGCCTCGGCCAGGTGCAGGAATACATGAATCAACAGGGGATCGCGGTGTTTCAATGGCCTGAAAGACTCGAGCCGGTCCGGGCATGGCCCCTCACGGCTATGAACAAAATCGATAAACGTCTCCTGCGGGCTTACATCACCCGGAAGCTACTGGAAGAGGGCGGCATCGATAAAATACTGGGAGACGAGTTTTTAAGCAAAGACAAGCTGACCATGGATGAAATCCTGTCTGGGAGTGTTAAAATTGAATTCTCGGGTTCTCCGGTTTAAATCCGGAGGGCAGACGGATTAACTGCCCTTTCAGTGCGGCCCGCCGTACCGAATACAGGATATTCCCAAATATTATGCAAAGAACGACCTGATTATATGGACAGACATATCGAGCTTCCCGCGAAACGCCCTAAAATCCCCCTATTTCCCCCTTTAATAAAGGGGGAAATAGGGGGATTTGAAAGCACTTTTATAAGTTTCGCGGGAGCCTCACATATCTACCTCGGCGATAAATCGTCGAGACAGGGTTACTGGACAAGTTTTGAAAACTCGCCCTCGCTGGAGGTAACCAGAAAAAACATTTACGACCGGTGCGTCCCATGCATCGAGAACCTGCTGGACCAGCTGCTTGAAGGCAGGCAGCGGATAAAGCTGAACCAGGCTTATGACTGCTGGAAAGTAGTTGCCGTGTTAAAGGACGAAACGGATTGCCTGCGGGTACTGGAGGCCCTGGAAGAAAAACCCTTTTCCCTGCCCCGGATAAGGGGCAGGTTCGGCAGCAGGGAAAAAGAAGGGACAAAAGCCGTCATATTCAATGCCGATACCGGGGCGGAAAGAGAC
>JAUYHV010000010.1 GCA_030689845.1 Dehalococcoidia bacterium | reverse complement strand
AGTATTTTTTTATATTCCATAAATCTCTAACTGTCTGATAAGTTTCGAATCCTTATCAACGAATGTAAATTATAAGGCCAGCGAGATTTATTTGCAATACTTACTTACTTACTTACTTACTTACTTACCTCGAAATTAACCAATCTCCGGGGATATAGGGGAAATACCACTTTAGCGCAAGGAAACAAATACATGGCGCCGAATCGA
Source organism: Dehalococcoidia bacterium (assembly GCA_030689845.1). GTDB lineage: Bacteria > Chloroflexota > Dehalococcoidia > JACQUA01 > JACQUA01 > JAUYHV01. The sequence goes on along the minus strand of JAUYHV010000010.1, from coordinate 2,670 downwards.
GACATTTTCCCATACCGTAGTCTTTCCCTACCGCGGGAGAAGGGTAATCCGGGGGGTACCTTGCAGGAATTTATTTAAAACTTATCTGGTCCAGTGTTGTAAAAGTAAAACGCTCCGATGCCCCTCCGGGAAGTACCGATAATTGGTACAGGGTATATTCATGCTCGTATTCGGTAAGAGCGGCAAGCCCGTCTACAGGTACAATAACTCTGTAGTTCAGAGCTCGGGCTGCGTGTGTGGCAGTGTACATTACCGCGATATTGGAGCGAAAACCCGTCACTATAACTGTATCGATACCGCGTTGTTTGAGGGGCTCTTCAAGTTCTCCACCTTCAAATTTATTGAAGCCGTTTGGAAAAAGAACAGGCTCGGAAGGCTGGGCATTGAAACCGGAGAACACTTTTCCCACAGGTTTTCCTTTAAAAATAGCCATAATAGTAAAGGCTATGAATACCTTCGCCTTTCTGGCTTTGGCAAGAAAACGGGTCATTCCCGGCACCAGCGTCGAGCACTCCTCTTTTGGGTCGGCGCATAGTTCTGTCAGGTCCAGGACTAACAGGGCCGTTTTATTTGCATCCAGCGTAACAGCCTGAAGTTCCGGTAATTTGGGCGCTTTTGTGTTCATAAAGACTTCTCCCTTTCCTGAAAATACCTTATTTAGTAAATACAGGTAATTACTACAAATAGTTTTTTATGCAATAGACCTTTTTTTTCTGATGGACCTCGTCAACGGAGTCCCTGATTTCTTCCTGTAAATATAATAGATTATAAACCCGATGAACATCCAGGCAAAGCCGCCCCACCGCGCATTAGGCTGAGCCAGCAGCAGGATTATCCATACAAAAATCGTGGATAAAAGACCGAGAATAGTTACCAGCGGCAATGATTTACCCCTTATGTGTATATCCAGCCCCGCTTTAAAAGGTCGTGGCATATCTGGTTTCTTTATTCTAAGAGCAAGAACCGAGGCATGGGCAAAAGCGAATGACAGTAGAGAGCCGAAGGCATACAGACCGCCCAGGCTCTGCAAAAAGTTGCCACCGAAAAGTCCCTGGCTCTGAATAAGAATGGCAACGAGACAAAAAATAATTATAGCGACATATGGGGTTTTAAACCTGGGATGGATCCGGCTCAATACAGGCGGGGCAAGATCATGTTCACCCAGAGAGAATGTCAGACGGGATATCCCGAGGAGAGCGGCGTTTGTGGCGACAAGAAGGATTGTGGCAGCCAGTACAGCTACCAGCGGCCTGAGGAAGGTGCGAATCCCTTCGATAATAAACCCCTGTAAAATGTGAAAAAACGAAATATCCGATTGCTGCAAGGCAAAAGGATGGTGTTCGGTCAAATAAACATATATCCCGTCGGCAATCCCCGCAACAGGGTCTGCCGCCCATTCGGTAGCCAATTGCTGGGGTGTCATCACGGAAAAAGCAACCGTGGATATACTGGCAAAAATAATAATAACCGTTATCATCATGAAAATCAGGGCAAGGGGCACCTGTTTCTCCGGTTTTTTGGTTTCCTCAGCCATCTGGGACATAGTTTCAACCCCGGTGTAAGCTATGGCAGCGATAGCGATGCCAAAAATCAGGTTGGTAGTAGTAGGCCAGTTGGTTACAACCCGCTGGACGTAAATTGATTTATCGAAAAGTAAAAAGAATCCCAGGGTCACAAGAAGTAACTGGGTGAGCAGGTCCGCGATAACCATAACCCAGTTAAGCCTTGATGATTCTTTCACACCGACAACGTTGACCACCATAAGAAAGCCGATGATACCCATGGCAACAAATATCCCCAGGGCACCGGACTCTTTCAGCGGCGCCCAGAAATGGCCGACATAAAAAGGAATAATATACGCGGAAATTGCCAGCGTTATAATGTAGCTGAAAATAAGGGCCCAGCCGGACGTGAATCCGGCTAAATCACTAAAAGCGTGGCGGGCAAAAGTTGCTGAACCACCGGCTTCGGGGAACATTGAGGTTCCCTCGGCATAGGTTAAAGCGTTAAATACAAATATTATTCCGGCTATCCCCAGCACCACAGGTGTCGCTCCGGCGGCAACCATGGCTACCAAACCCAGAGCATAATAGATAGAAGAGCCCACATTACCATAACCAGCGCTGTAAAGGGCCGTTACCCCGAGTACTCTTTTCAGACGGTGTCTTTTTACCCTTTGGGGGCGGTATATCTTATCACCGAGCTTATGGTCCCGGGTCTCCATTTTTTTGTCTGTTATCCTTTGAGTCGTTTATTACGCTGGCGGTAAAGCCAAAAACGAAATGCTCCGTTTAGCAGGAGGAGGAAACCCAGCAACATACCGATAGAAAAAGACACTGTCTGAATGGTTAAGGAATAGACAATAATAAACAGTCCCATCAAGAGGGATAGGAACGCCAAACCGTAATTAAAAGCTTTCATAATTTCTGTAAGTAACGGATTGTAAAACGGCTTTTACACGATGTCAACTATTATAACATCTAACTTTAGCCTGCCGTACCTGTCGCACAGTAACGAAGGATTATTATATTCCGTTAAAAGCTTTAAGACTCACAAAAAAAGGGTTCCTTCTCAAACTGAGTGGGTAAGAAAAAATGAAGGTACATAGTTTAAGACATATACTATGAAGGGTTCACCTGATGCGTCTTCTTTTACCCATTCCGACGAAAG
>JAUYHV010000005.1 GCA_030689845.1 Dehalococcoidia bacterium | reverse complement strand
CCCTCCCAGCCCCAGAAATGGGAAGCCCACAAAATGCCCTCTATTCTTACCAGGTTCTGGAACGTGGTGCCCAGGATGCCTATGAGCAGGAGAACGATGGCCTTCTTCCGGGAAAGCGGGGCATCCAGCATCATCAGGGCGAATATAGCCAGGAATACCCCCATGGTTACCTGCCCGGCGCACTCGTAGGTGACCAGGGCCGATATCTCCTCACCCGAGGAAGTGAAAACCGTCAATACTTCGCCACGGCTGGCCATGGGCAGCCCCAGGAGGCGGGACAGGCCTACTACCATCCAGAGGGTTGCCTGCCCCCAGGGACCCTCGGCCAGGGGCCGGACCAGCACGGGGAAGACCAGGGTAAAAGCGTAGACCGTAAGGAGAAAGGCAGGGATAAAGGCGGCTCTTCCGAACAACAGGGCGAAAATCCCCAGGAAAGCCGCCAGCATCCTGTAGACCGTCACGAAATTCGAACTGGAGGGCAGTAACATGGAACCCAGGATTATACTGATTCCCAGCACGGCGTAAATCAGGTTCGTTTGGGCCGCCTTCATGTCCCTGGCTACCTGCCCCTTTTTCAGAAAAAGCCATAAAAAACACACGCCCAGGATACCCCAGCCGTACACGCCTTCCCGCTGGAGGTTCCCGGGCTGGAGCATGGAAGGAAGGTTCATAAAAAAGTCCCTGAAGAATAAAAGCGTTACCGCCAGGCAGGCTGCCAGCCATAACCCCACCCGGTAACTTACCCGGTTCTTAAAGTTCATTAAATTCGAAGGTTTAAAAAAGTCCAATTTTGATTTTCCTATATATAATAATGTTGGGGCCCCGACCTGTCGGGGCCCGTACCTTTCCGGTTATACCTGGAAGGTAATGCTTGCGCTTCTAACGGAAAATATAAGGCCACACCCCCACCAGGAAGGTATTGCCGACCCCGTGGAGGACGGTAATGCCCACTATGCTGCCCGTTTTGTTCCACATGAAGCCCAGTATGACGGCGGCGCTGAACACGAAGAACAGTTCCGGCACGGACCTCCAGGTGAGGTGCATAACCATGAAAAGGAAGCTGGCAAGAAAAAGGCCCCACTTCCAGCCGAAGGCCCTGGTCAGGTCCACCTGGATAATGGCCCTGAAGAGGAGTTCCTCACCCAGGCCGACGAAAAACAGCATGTAAACCAGGTCCCGTAACAGCACAAGGATCTGAAAGTTAGGATAGGCAGGGGGAATCTTCAGGACAAAATACTCTATGGTCCCCAGTGGCGCCCCGATTAGGGCCCCGATGAGGGCGTATTTGGCCCATTTGCGCCCGATGAACCCCAGGGACTTGAGGCTGATGTCCTTGTCGTAAATATGCCAGAAACACAGGGCAAGAATCACGGCGTAAACGGCAGGCAGTAGAAGTTCCTGCCTCAGGAAAAACCAGGGGAGGGAAGAGGTAAACAGTATGTAAAGCGGTATCAGGACCATGGACTCGGCGCACTCGAGGTAAGGCGACGGCAGCTTTCCCAGCACCGCTATGAGGTAAACAATCAGGGATAAAAACAGCGAGAGCAGTATGCCGTAACCGACGCTGCGGTAGGCGAATATCCACTCCGTTATGGATATGGCAGCTATGAAAGTTGCCATAAAAATGATTACGTTTCGCTTGTTCCAGTCGGGTGTGAGAGCCCTGGCAATTCTTATCATAATACGTTGGGGCAGGTTTGAAACCTGCCCATACACCTTCGTAAAATTGTTGCCGTCGGCAGAATAAATTAATCGTCCACCATTATAAAAGCCGCCGCCTGCCCTGTCAAAGCACGGGTTGTCACCCTGTCCCGATATATCGGGACTCTCCCGCCGGGCGGGATCCCGCAGAGCGGGGTCGGAGACGGAGTCGTCTCGGAGAGCCTGTCGAAGGGTCTGAAACCAATGAGCAAGACGATGCTTTATTAACATAGAGGCCTCCTACACCGGTAAAAGATTCCTCGACTACGCTCGGAATGACAGGAGCACAGGCGTCCCTGCCTGTGAGCACAGGAATAATGATTACGCTTAAAGTGGCTCTGCCCGGAATGACAGAAGGTGTCTGTTGCCCTGTTACCCAGACTGTCACCCTGTTACCCAAACTGTCACCCTGAGCGAAGTCGAGGGGTCTGGAAACTGTAAGTAAGACAATGCTTTATTTTGTTAATATAAACGCCAGCTACATTGGAAACAGATGCTTCGACTCCGCTCAGCATGACAGGAAGTGGACGGGCACGGAGGCCCGCCCTACCAGGTGAGTTTCAATCGCCTGTAACGCCTCTGTTGCTGTTTTAAACCCGGGTGGCACAGGCGTCCCTGCCTGTGTTAATGCAATACTAACATCGTCCCGCTTCTGTTATCATCTCCTCAGAATGACGGGAGGGAGGCGCCCCTGGAAGTTGCCGTCCGCGGCTCGTACAGCCTGGCCGCTTCCACCAGCAAAGCCAGACTCATCAGGAAATCGTCATGCCCCCGGGAAGGCTCTACGAAGAAATTGGCGGTTTTGTTGCTGCTGAAAGCGCATTGGGCTTTATCCATCTCATGCCAGAATTCACTGTATTCCTCCGAGCCGTCGGAAGCGTACATCTTCAGGCAGCCGCTGTTGACTGCCGCCAGCAGTTCGAAGCAGAGGGTAGACTTGGATTTCTGGCTGAACTGGTAGGCAATTACCCGGCTCCCCAGGGACTCCTGTAAAAAACCCGCCAGCCCCCAGCCGATCCCCGTGGCATCCACGACAACTTTTTTACAGCCCCAGGTGTTCCGCAGCCGGGTAAACAACTCCCTGTGCAGCGCCGGATGGGAAACACCTTTCCTGCGGATATGTTCCCTGACAAGTATCACGGGACGCTTCCATACCTCGTCGGCAAGGGTATAGTCCAGTTCCCCGATAGTTACCACCGTGGCATCCCCGCCGCCCGTTTCCCCTGCCGCCGCCGGACGGCTGCCGGGGCGGGGCGACGAAAATCCATTCACCGGGTTGGTGCCGCCCTCTCCCATCCCGCCCGCCACGTCTATCCCGGCCACGTAAACCGCTTTGTTCCTCCCGGGTCCCGCCAGACGGCTGTGCCCGCCACGGAGCTGGTTTTTCTGGGCCGCGTTCAGCAGGCTGTTGGAACTGCCCTGCAGCGGCTGCAGGGCGTATTGCGTGCGAAACAGGGGATGACCCTCCCCCAGCCTGGCCCTTTCCTGCTCGACGTAATTCAAATAGTCGGGATTATACCTGGCGATCTCCTGCCAGTCGAAACGGAAATGCCGCTTTATCCCGTCCCTCTTTTCCTGTTCCAGGTTGCCCTGCTTTACCTCTTCCAGGAGGGTGGTGTCATCCCAGGTGGTGCCGTAATGGACCGTGGTGACATTGGTGGTGGCGCCCATGGGTTTGAATTCCTTGCTGTATTTCTCCTTGTCCACGTCCTGGCTTTCATCTATCTCCAGCAGTATGTGGGCGGTGGCGCCAACCACATTCGAAGACTTGTCCGCGGAAAAAAAGAACTGCCGCGCCTGTCCAAGCCTTATTATATAGCCCATCTCGGACTTCCATATCCCCCGGTAACCAGCTTCGTCCAGCCTTTCCTTGAGGCGGAGCATGCTGTTGACGGTCTGGGGTTTGAATGTCGGGGATGCCTTTATGGAGTTCCCGCCGCGGACAAAGTACATGGTCAGAAGCAGCAGTTCCAGTTGTGCGGAAAGTTCGTTTTTCCCGCCCTGCCGGGCTATTTCCACGGAAAAGGTGAGTCCCCGTCCGTGAAGGATGCTGTCGATGACGGCCCTGCCAATCTCGAGCTGGTAAGGTCTAAGCTCGATCAACTACTTCCCTTACGCCTCTCTGCCCCATGTTTTTCACTTGCCCCGTAGAATCAGTGAGGCGCCGAGACTCTGTATAACCTCCCGGACGCTTTTCAAAAGATTGCCCTCGGCCTTGCTGCTCAAGCGGTAGCGCGTGGCAACCGCCTTTACCAGTAAACCGGCCTGCTTCAGGTGCAGTTCGTTATTTTCCGGCTGCCCCTTCAAGGCCGTCAGGAACTTGACCCGGAGGAGGGCGATTTCCTCGTCCAGCCCCTCTATTTCCCGCGCCTCCGGCAGCAAAAGCCGCTCGACCTCCGTCAGGGCGGCTTCGTAGAATTTCCCCCCGGTCCTGCGCTTCGATACCTTTTTCTTTTTTCCCGTCTGTGTAGTTTCCTTTTCCATAATTTGTATTTCCTGCCGATGGGCGTCCCTACCGGAAATTTATCATTAAGGGAAAATTAGCACATTTGTTCTTATCCGGTCAACCGTCCCCTGTCGCATTCGACCCCGCCACCGCCAACAACC
>JAUYHV010000336.1 GCA_030689845.1 Dehalococcoidia bacterium | reverse complement strand
TCTGTTAAAATCCAGCACCGGATTTTAAAGATTAATTAAAAAGGTCTTTCACGACGGCAGTGGAAAACGTCTGAAATTATTACCCGGTCAGGTAAGCATTTTCAAGGTACTGGGATACCATACGCTGGGCGTTAAAAAAGGAGCCGTTTAAGCCGATGGCCGAACGCATGACCCGGGCGAAAAGGCCGGGCTGCCTGTAGAACATGGGAATTATCACCTGTTCCAGCTTGTCATACAGCGATTCGCTTTCCCCCGCAGAAGTGCTGTTTAAACCCCAGCTATCACCGATGCTCCATCCGGTGATACCTTCCACGTGTCCTTCGATCCACCACCCGTCGGGGACGCTGAAGCTCGGCACCCCGTTGAGGGCAGCTTTCATTCCACTGGTGCCCGAGGCCTCGTGGGGTTTTTGAGGTGTGTTCAGCCAGAGGTCGACCCCGGAGCACAGGATTTTACCCAGGCCCATATCATATTCCTCGAGATAAACTACCGGCAGAACCTCTTTTAATGCGCCTGAACTCTCAAATACACGTTTGATAATCTCCTTGCCGCCGTCATCCCGGGGATGGGCTTTTCCCCCGAAGATAACCTGGAGAGGGCCTGCCCGGCTCACAATGTTTTTTAAACGCTCCATGTCCGAAAATAACAGGTCCGCTCTTTTATACGCCGTCGCCCGGCGGGCAAACCCGATGGTCATCACCGACGGGTCCAGGGCAATACCGGTACGGCGCTGGATTTCATCCAACATGTCTTTTTTAGCCACTGCATGGGCCTGCCGTATTTCATCAAGGGGCACTGAAACCGCGTAGCGTAAATACAGGTTATCCCGGCGCCATTCAGGCATATGGCGGTCATAGAGGTCCTGGAAAGGCTTTGAGGTCCAGGTAGCGGAGTGCACGCCATTGGTAATCGAGTTTATAGGATAATTGGGATACATAGTGCGGGATATTTCCCCATGGTACATGGCCACGCCATTGATATAACGGGAAAGCGACAATGCCAGGTTGGTCATGTTCAGTGTTTGGTCCAGGCAGCATTCCGTACAAAGGAGGGTATCAAGTCTTTTTCCCCCCACTATTTCCCGGGCCAATTCCAGGGAAAAAACGTCGTGGCCTGCCGGTACGGGTGTATGGGTGGTAAAAACACACTTGCGGCGGACCGCTTCTTTATCATCATCGCATATGTTCCGGTCCTGGTTTGCCTTGGATTGCTCTTCCAAAAGAGCAAGGGTCAGGAGTGCCGAATGGCCTTCGTTCATGTGGTACGCCAAAACATCGTTATGCCCCATGGCGCGGAGCACCGCCACACCGCCAAGTCCGAGAATGACTTCCTGGCAAAGGCGGTACCGCAAATCACCCCCGTAAAGATGGTCGGTGAGGGTTCGGGAGTACCCGTCGTTCTCCGGCAGGTTGGTATCCAGCAGGTAAACAGGCACCATATGTCCCTTAACGCCCCGTATTGTATACTGCCATGCCCTGACTGAGACCGTTTTCCCCCCAACTATGACCTGGACCCGGGGTTCCAGCGGTTGGAGCATTTCCTCGGGAACCCACCTGGCGTCGGCCTCAATCTGGTTCCCCCCGGCATCCAGGCGCTGAAGGAAGTATCCTTTCCGGTGCAGCAATGTTATTCCCACCATGGGAATATTCATATCGGCGGCGGCGCGTAAGGTATCACCGGCCAGCATACCCAGGCCCCCGGAGTAGGTCGGTATTTCCGGAGAAAGCCCTACCTCCATGGAAAAATAAGCTATTATCGAAGATGGTTTGACACTGCTATGCGGTGCAACCATATCAGGTATCTCCTTTAAGATTACTATGAAAGAATGGTGATGTGTAAAAAATACTGTCAATCATGGGCGTTCAATTTGCCTTTCCCTGCCGGGACACGGCTTCAGCCGCTTTCTTAGCCTCTTCGGGATCTCCGAGGTAATAGCTTTTAACCGGTTTTAGATTATCATCGAGGTCGTAAACCAGGGGGATACCGGTGGGGATGTTGAGGTCAACTACGTCGGAGTCGCTAATATTGTCCAGGTACTTGACCAGCGCCCTCAAGCTGTTGCCGTGAGCGCTGATAATGATTTTTTTACCTGCTTTAACAGCCGGAGCCAGGACTTCATGCCAGTAGGGCAAAAAACGATGGACCGTATCCTCCAGGGATTCCGTCACAGGCAACTCGTCGTTTCGCAGGTTACTGTAACGAGGGTCACGGCCGGGATAGCGCCTGTCGGTATTCTTTATAGCGGGAGGCTGAATATCATAACCGCGCCTCCACTTCAGTACCTGCTCCTCTCCGAACTTCGCTGCCGTTTCAGCTTTGTTTAATCCCTGCAGGGCTCCGTAGAACCTTTCATTTAACCTCCAGGAGATAAATGTCGGTATCCACATGAGGTCCATTTCATCCTGGACTATCCAGAGGGTCCTGATTGCCCTTTTCAGAACCGAAGTGAAAGCTGCGTCGAAGGAATAGCCCTCACGTTTTAATTCCTGCCCGGCTTTTTTTGCCTCTACGATACCTTTTTCAGATAAATCGACGTCGGTCCACCCCGTGAACCGGTTTTCTTTGTTCCACGTGCTTTCTCCGTGCCTGATAAGTACCATTTTTATCATTGGCGCAACCTCTTGCTCGAAGTATTTATTACCTGTCTATATTTTAACTTTTTTGAAGATTTTCCCAAACCTGGCTGCCACAACCTCCTCCAGTTCCACAAGGAAAATGACTGGAAGGGCGATTATGATTATATATAACCACCATTCACCGGGGAAAGGTGCGGTTCGCAGCGGGTTGAAGCCTATTTCGGGAAGCAAGTAAATAAGCGAGAACTGGACCAGGATGGTCACCGATATTCCGGCGAGCACCCACTTGTTGGAAAAAGGATTCATCCGGAACACTGACAGCCTCAAAGAGCGGGCAGTAAGGAGATAAAATATATGCACCAGCATGATGTTGACCAGTACGGCAGTCTGGGCCTGGGTCAACAGGTGGTTGTTTACCTGCAGACCGGAGACAGCCGGCGCCCCGAAATGGTAAAAAACAACAAAGCCGGAGACAGCCATTATAATCGATACAAGTCCGACCTTTCTAAAAAAAAGGGTATTTGCGATAGGTTCCCCGGGGTCGCGGGGAGGTCTATCCAGGAGTCCCTTTTCCCGGGGCTCCCACAGCAGCGGCAGGGCCAGCACCACGGCGTCATATAGGTTTATCCAGAGGATTTGCACCGGTTCCAGCGGAAGGCGGGTAGCGAAAAGGGGGATAAATGCCGCCAGGATTATTGCCCCCATTACCAGCAGCGCCTGCCCGCCATTGGTAGGAAGAGTATACAATATAACTTTCCGGATGTTTTCATAGACGTGCCGTCCTTCTTCAACCGCTGCAACGATGCTGGCAAAGCTGTCATCTACCAGGACCATGTCCGAGGCTTCTTTACTCACCTCCGTTCCCTTGATCCCCATAGCTATTCCCAGGTCGGCGTTCTTTAAGGCCGGGGCGTCGTTTACACCGTCTCCGGTCACGGCAACCACATGACCTCTTTTTTTTAGCTGGGTTACAATCTGGAATTTATGAACCGGGGCGACCCTCGCAAACACCGACACTCTTTCCACTGCCTCAAAAAGCTCCTGCTCACTCATTGCCGACAAATCTTCACCCGTCAGTACAATGCTTTCATTGGCAATTCCAATTTGTTTTGCAATGGCCAGGGCTGTTTGCGCGTGGTCACCGGTAGCCATTATCACCCTTATACCTGCCTTCTTACATTTATACACGGCTTCCATCACCTCCTCCCGCGGCGGGTCTATCATGCCCTGGAAACCGAGGAAAATAAATTCTTCCAGGTCCGTGCCCGATATGGCGGTTTTATCCCCGGGCGCCTCTTTATAAGCCAGCCCCAGCACCCTTAACGCCTGCCGGGCCATCTCGTCGGCTTCAGACAATATTTTTTTACCGTCCAGGGGTTGGGTGACCCCGTTAAATAACTGGTAAGAACACATCCCGATGATTTTTTCCGGTGAACCTTTAATATAAATAACATTTCCATTTGTACCGCGATGCAGCGTAGCCATATAGCGAAGCTCTGATTCAAAAGGGATTTCATCCAGCCTGGTCATATCATCGGCAATGCCGGCTTTTGCCGCCGAGACTTTCAAAGCGCCTTCCGTGGGGTCTCCCAGTATTTTATACACGTCCGCGGTGGATTCCAGGGTGGAGTTATTGCACAGCAGGCCCGCCCTGAGAAGTTCTACAAGAACGGGATCGCCCCCGGCTTCTATTGTTTCTCCACCCAGCGTAAATGCGCCTGCCGGATAGTAACCAGCCCCCGTTACGCTGTATTCCCTGTCTTCGCAATATATTTTTACTACGGTCATTTCATTTTTAGTCAGGGTCCCCGTTTTATCGGAACAAATGACCGTGGTACTTCCCAGGGTTTCAACGGCAGGCAGCCGCCTGATGAGGACATTTCTGCGGGCCATGGATTTAGCTCCTGCGGCCAAGGCTATTGTCAGTACTGCCGGAAGGCCTTCCGGTATGGCGGCAACGGCAAGGGAAACCGATGCCAGAAAGGAGTACACGGGATCATAGCCAAGGGCAATTCCCAGGACCAGGTTAAGGACTGCAAGTCCCGTCACTGCGATAAGAAGGACCCTGGTAAAGCCCGACAATTTCCGGATAAGGGGCGCCGGAACATTCCGGGGGGACTCTTTAATGAGGGTGGCTATCTTACCTATTTCCGTCGCCGCTCCCGTTCCAACAACTATTCCCCGGCCGGTGCCCCTGGTGATGAAGGTGCCGCTGAAAACCATGTTTTTCTGGTCCCCGGGAGGTATATTTTCCCCGGGGACAGGTTGAGTATTTTTCTGGGCCGGTAACGACTCCCCGGTGAGGGCTGCTTCATCGGCGGCGAGGTTCCAGGCGTGAAGCAGGCGAAGGTCTGCGGGCACGCAGTTACCTTCTTCCAGGATTACTATGTCTCCCGGGACGAGTTCCCGGGCGGGAATAACCTTTATTTCATTATTCCTTAACACGGTGCACTCCGGGATCATCATCTTTTTTAGACCCTCTATGGAAGCCTCGGCTTTTCCCTCCTGGATGAAGCCGATAACCGTGTTGGCAAGAACGACAACCAGGATAACGGCGGCATCAACCCACATATTCAGAATCGCTGTAACCAGGGTCGAGGCCAGGAGGACATATATCAAAGGGCTGTTGAATTGCTGCAGAAAGCGAATGAGCGGGCTCTTTCCCTTGAATTCCAGCTCATTCGGACCGTAATGAGCCAGCCTATTTCTGGCCTCGGCTGAACCCAACCCTTCTTCACCGGCATCCAAGGCTTTGAGCACGCCGTCCGTGGGCATCTGGTACCATCTGAATGTTTGTAACATTGACACTTCCCGGAGTTTTACTTATTTAGAACTGTTTTATTTTAAGCATTATTTTATCCTCTGGCAAACATTGGAAAGAGTCTCTAACTGGTTCTTTTTGTAGAAATATCTGCAGCGCCTCGGTGTGAATACTCCGATTGACATGAACAGCGGCCCGACTTTACAATACAAAATAAAGCAGCCCCTTAGCGGAAAACTGCCTAAAGCTAAAGAAGGGAGTCCTTCAGATGATAATCCACCTCGATCCCGGAGACTTACCCGCAAGCTGGTATAACGTGGTTCCTGATTTACTGGAACTCGCTTTACCCCCTCCCATGAGCTCCAGCGGCTATCCCCTCGGTAATAATGATCTCAGCTCCGTTGCGACGTCCTCGATAATTAAACAGGAGCTTGAAAGGGAAAAGAAGGATATTTCAATTCCCGGGCCGGTACTTGATCTCTACTCCGAATGGAGACCGACACCTATGTACCGGGCGGAGCGGTGGGAAAAAATCCTTGATACGCCGGCACGCATTTATTATAAATACGAGGGAAACAGCGCTTCGGGAAGCCATCAAATGAACACCGCCCTGGCCCAGGCTTATTATGCCTCCCAGGAAAAACCTGTCAAGCGGATTGTTACTGCCACCGGCGATGGCGATTGGGGCATTTCCTTGGCCATAGCCTGCAATTATTTCAATATCCGTTGTACCGTGTTCATGGTCCGTTCCGGTTATGATGAAAAGGAAAGTGGACGTTTTATGATGGAAGTCCTGGGAGCCGAGGTCATCCCGAGCCCGAGTGAAAGAACCCTGGCGGGAAAAAAGAAGCTGGCACAAGCTCCCGATTCCCCGGGGAGCCTGGGCATCGCCTTAAGCGAAGCTTTCGAAGACGCCTCAACCCGCGATGATACCAAATTTTCCTGGGGCACCGTCATGAACCATGTTTTGCTGCATCAGACCATCATAGGGCAGGAAGCGCGGCTTCAGTTGAAGAATGCGGGAGTAAAGCCCGATATTATTATCTGCGCCGTGGGCGGCGGCAGCGGCTTTGGCGGGCTGGTATTCCCTTTATACCGGAACCGCAGCGCCGGAACAAGGATAATCGCGGTTGAGACAGCCGCCTGCCCCAGCTTATCCAAAGGCCGCTACGCTTATGATTACGGCGATGCGGAGGGACTGTCTCCCCTGCTGAAAATGTATACCCTGGGACACAGTTTTGTTCCCCCGGGAATAAGCGCCGGCGGAATGCGGTACCACGGTATTTCACCCTTGATCAGCGCCCTGTACAGGGAAAAGAGAATCGAGGCCAGGAGCTATTCTCAAAAGCGGGCTTTCGAGGCAGCGGTAATGTTTGCCCGGGCCGAGGGGCTAATTCCATCTCCCGAGTCTTCCTATGCAGTGGCGGCAGTTATCGATGAAGCCAACGCCTGCAAGGAAAAAAAGGAGCGCAAAAACATCTTGTTCCTCCTCGATGCCAGCGGTAACCTCGAGTTTACAACCTACAGGGAATACATCAGGGATGGTGTTGAGGAGCATCCGTTCCACGAAGACCAGGTAGCGGCAGCCCTGGAAAAACTACCCGAGGTCAGGCAGTCCTGACGAAGGTATAACCAGAGAATATTAAAACAGGTAACGGCGTTCAGGGACGGCTCATTTCCCGGGTCTTTTTGCCAGGTGGCTCAGGTGGCTTATGTAGCCTTTCAGTTTTTCCGGTTCGACGGCAAAAGACGTAACCTTCAAGATCTTCCGGCGTCCCAATGTTATCCAGTTCCGTACCCAGAACCCCCATACGGCGGTGGCAATCGTGGAAACTATGAGACCCAGCACAGCAAAATAAGCCCAGCGCCACTTCAACTCGGGCATGTATTCGAAGTTCATGCCGTATATACCGGCAACAAGGGTTAGTGGCATAAAAACAGTAGCCACAGTAGAAAGGACCCTCATTGTCTCGTTCTGGCGGTTAGCAACCGAAGACAGGTAAGTGGCCAGGGCGTTGTCGGCGCTGTCCCGTATACCCTGGTTCAGGTCTTCTATCCTCACCAGGTGGTCGTAAATGTCGCGGTAGAAAATTTGCGCTTCCGCTTTTATAATCGGGAACTCACCCCGGCTCAACCTGTTTAATACCTCCCGCTGCGGAGCCATTATCCGGTGAACCCGGAGGATTGAGCGTTTCAGCTTGAGAATAGACTCAAGGATAGACTGCTGAGGGTTGCGGATCACCTCCTCCTCGATATCCTCGCTGACCTCGCTCATTCTATCAACCGTGGGCAATACGTTATCTATCAGGGAATCGATGAGAGCGTGGGCCAGAAAGTCGGCCCCCCTGCGCATGGGGCGGCCGTCGTTTTCCACCAGGCGCATAACACCTTCCACGCTGTAAAGAAAGAAGTTGTGGTTGGATACCACGAAATTCGGCCCAAGGAAAATGTTCAACTCGGCTGTTTCCACAGTATCCGACTCCTTAACATGATTGATACCGTGGACCGTGATAAATACATGGTCGTCGAAATCGTCGATTTTCGGCGAGTGGGCAGCCGGGCTCAAACAGTCTTCAACGGCGAGGTGATGGAAATGCATATCCTGCTCCAGGAATCCGGCATCTTCCTGTGAAGTGTCGACGATATCCACCCAGAGCAGACCCTCCCCGGAGGTGAAGGCATCAACTATTTCCCTGGAGTCCAGTTGCTGCCGCAGATTTCCATCCGGGCTGAGATAATACGCTTTAATAGTCATAATTAACCTCCTCAGCCTTTGTCTTGACAAGGAATTGTAACACTTTTATGCAAAGTTTTTACAGGGGAAAGCCAGGGGAGGTCAAGGCCCTGCCCGATAACGGAACAGCAGGAACGATTCCGTTACTTCTTATTCTGCCAGGACCAGCGCCTTGTCGGAGCGGGAGCGGTAACGGCTACCGCCGGACAACACGCGCTTACGAAGGCGGATGTTTTTTGGGGTAACCTCTATAACCTCGTCGTCGGCAACGAAGTCCAGGGCTTCCTCCAGGCTCATCCGTACGGGAGGGGTCAGTTTAATGGCGAAATCCGATGTGGATGCCCGCACATTTGTCTGTTTCTTCTCTTTGCAAATATTCACTACCAGGTCGTTGTCCCGGGCGTGGACACCCACTACCATTCCCTCGTAGACCAGGGTGCCGGGTTCGATGAATGTCTGCCCCCTCTGCTGGGCATTGTTCAAGCCGTAGGTCACGGCAACCCCGGACTCGGAGGCAACCAGGGCGCCGGTCCGCGTTGACTTCACTTCGCCCCGCATAGGTTCGTAACCTGAAAATATGCTGTTCATGACTCCGTTACCCCGGGTTATTTTAAGGAAATATCCCCGGAAACCGATCTGTCCCCGCATGGGGATCTTGAATTCCAGCCGCACGCGCCCCAGAACGTCTTTTTGCATGCTGGTTAACTGGGCCAGCCGGGCTGAAAGGTTTTCCATCAATACCCCGATGCTGGTTTCGTCAACATCGAGGACGAGATGTTCATAAGGCTCAACCTTCTGTCCGTTTTCGACCCCGATAATAGCTTCGGGCTTGGAAACCTGGAACTCGAAACCCTCGCGGCGTATGGTCTCGATGAGGATGGCCAGGTGCAGTTCCCCCCGCCCTGAAACAAGGAAGACCTCGGGGCTGTCCGTATCCTGGACCCGCAGGCTGATGTTGGTCCTGAGCTCGGAATAGAGGCGTTCACGAAGCTGCCTGGAGTTCACGTACCGCCCATCCTGTCCGGCGAAGGGTGAGTTGTTCACCCCGAAAGTCATCTGCACGGTGGGCTTGCCGATGTCTATACCGGGCAATTTCTCGGGTTTATCGGCGTCGGCTATGGTATCGCTGATATCCACTTCCTCCAGGCCGGCAAGGGCGATGATTTCTCCGGCAGCGGCCCCGGGCACCTCCATGCGTGAAAGTCCCTCGAAGATAAAAAGCCTGACGACCTTGTGGTAGGTTATTGAACCGTCCCTTGTAATGCGGGCAACCGGGTCACCCGTAGCCACCTTGCCCCGGGATATTCGTCCAACGGCGATTTGCCCGAGGTGGTTGTCGTAGCTCAGGGCTGCAACTAAAAGTTGGAAACCTCCCTTGATGTCAACGGAAGGCGGGGGTATGTACTTCAGGATAGCCTCGAAAAGGGGTTCCATGCTCCTGGGCTGGTCTTTAAGGTCGGTCACAGCGTACCCTGCCTTGGCATCGGAATAAAGGATGGGGAAATTGAGCTGCTCCGCGTCCGTGGCCAGCTCCAGAAAAAGGTCCTGGACCATGTTGGCCACCACCACGGGCCGGGCTGCCGGGCGGTCAATCTTGTTGATGACAACTATTGGTTTGAGACCCTTCTTCAGGGCATGTTCCAGGACGAAACGTGTCTGCGGCATCGGTCCGTCGACTACGTCTATAACCAGGAGGCAGCCGTCGGCCATATTCAACACACGTTCCACCTCCCCGCTGAAGTCGGCATGTCCCGGCGTATCTATTATGTTTATCTTCACACCCCGGTAGATAACGGCCGTATTCTTGGACAGGATGGTTATTCCCTTCTCCCGTTCAAGCTCGTTGCTATCCATGATAAGCTCGCCTACCTGCTGGTTACTGCGAAATATGTGGCTCTGCTTGAGCATGGCGTCCACCAGGGTAGTTTTACCGTGGTCCACGTGGGCTATGATGGCTATGTTCCTGATATTTTCTGACATATAAGTGATTATCCGTCTCAAAGAAATAGGCCCCTGAGGGCCTTGTTTATTATTATTATAACATAACTACCTTTATCCCGGTGGCAATTTGGGTCAACTGTCATTCTCAGGGCAGTCGAAGAATCTATTCCGACGGCACTGCGGACAGGTTACCCCCCTTGCCTTTACAGGTAACCTCTATTACAATTTTTTAGTGCTGGAAAAGAAAAACGGGTGGGTCCGTTTTCACGCCGTCCAGTCCATAATCGTTTTCGGGTCCGTGACGGTAGCGGCCAACATATTGAAGCCCATACCGTTTATTGGCCTGGGGCTTTCCTCGGCGGTGTATATCATCGGGGTTATCCTTTGGATAATCCTCATGGTAAAAGCCTTCAACGGTGAAATGTATAAAGTGGCATGGGCGGGCGATATGGCGGAAAACATCATCAACTCCTCCGGCAGGCCCATCCAGTACGCCGAGCCCGGACCTCCCCCTGAACCGCAACCGGAGCCGGCGGAGAGAGCCGAAACAGTATCAGAGGGAGTGGAACCGGCTGCGGAAAGAGTTTACAGGCCCGCGGCCAGGAAGCATATTTACGGGAACCGGGAAGCGAGGATAGCCGGCTCCGCCATTGCCATAGCCTGGAGCATAGCCCTGCTGATATTCTTCAATTTCTTTAACAGGTACATAGCCTATTATTACCTCGGCACGTCCGGTGGGACCACAAGTTGGATGGCGGTTCCCGTTCTTACAGCGGAGTTTAGCTGGTGGCTGCCGATTCTCAACGCGACGCTGGCCATAAGTATCGTGGGCCATGTTTTATTGATAATACTTGACAGGTATATCCTGAGGGAAATCATTCACATAGTGATTGATGTCTTTGCCATGGTAACAGTCATCACCCTCCTTTCCGTATTCCCCTTCAACTTCAACGTGATACCCAACGCGGCAGTCGTTACCTCGCTGTATTTTGCCGTCCCGGCCCTGTTAATCATCATCATCTTCGGGACAGCGGTCGGACTGCTGGTGCGGGCGATAAGGTTGATAATAAACGTTGCCAGGGGCGCTGCGCACTACGAGTAAAGGGGGTACCGGGGCAGTTGCAAAATGTTCTTATCAGTTGACCAGGAATGCCAGGAATATGATGACTGATAAAGCTGCCGCCACCGATAAAAGAATCAAAAGTCCCGATTTGGGCAGGTTCTTTATATTATTCTCCCTAAGTTAATGGGGAGCGATGGTGGAAAACAGGGAAGTCTTTAAGAAATGAGACCTGCCGGCACCTTTTTCCCTTGAAGTATGGTTTCAACAATCTTAGCTGTTGTTTTACTGGCGTCAAGTATTTCAATTTCAACCGGCTTAAACTGCTTATTGTAGTGAGTTATTATATTCTCAGTCTGTTCGCCGAAATCCGGTTTTGCTTTGCTTAGCTTGATAAGCAAAATGTCAGTTTCAGGGTCATATTTAAATTTCATATCGTCCACTCCTTGCTTTATATACAGTGATGACCTTTTTAACCTCTTTATCTTCCTCAACTATGACTCTGAGCATATATCCATTCAATTTCTTCTGGTAAATTTTTCTACCCTTGTAACTATCCAGAACATTGTCCGGATTTTGAACTGCGTTTATAACCAAACCTTCTGGAATGTCGTATTCCCGCATTCTATTTTCGGCATGTTTGACAATTATTAATTTTATCATCTTGATAAGCTGTTGGCACGAAGAGTTAAATAGGCCAATATGCGGTTATTATACCAAAATTCAAACACCTGTCTGCTTTGAGCGAATGCGCAAGTTACTGTCAATGAATTGTCAAGGCAAGTACGAAACACCAGGAGAGTAGGGCACGTTTGACAACAGCCCCGATGTGGTGCGGGCGATAAGGCTGCTAATAAACGTTGCACGGGGCGCGGCGCACTACGAGTAATTGCTTTAAACCGGGACTGAACTTTGGGGGTTCGTATCGGGGGACTAGGAATGCCATGATTACGATGACTGATAAAGCGGCTGCAACCGGACTTAATGCCTCTTTTTTTTACATACAGAGGGACACTGACACTTGCAGTTTACAATAATCCGTTGAGCAAGTTTTATCAAAATGGCCAAGTTAGACATCGTAACTCGTTACATGTTGAAATGAAGCGGCAAATCTCTGTTCCCTTAAGAGTAACTTACAACTCTTATTTATTGTCCTCAATTACAAGAAGACTTGGATATTGCCTCCTAGTCTTCCATAGCAGAAATGATCCACAAACAATATTAAACAGAATGAGAATCATAAAAAACCAAATATTTGTATTATCATTAAATAAAGGGCTGTCTTCAAGCTTAAGGGATTCGGATAGAAATGTTGGGAATAAAAAGTATCCACCTATGATTAGCATCATGATCAGCCCGGCATATAAAATTTTTCTGGTATATTTGGGTGGGAACAGACCTATATTTACTAATTCAGGAATAGATCCATAATCCATTGGTCCTTTGGGTATACCACGTAAAGTTCCTCGGATGTCCGGATAATATTGTTTTCCAGTATGGAGTACTTCCATAACAACTCCATCCCCTGGATCAAGATAATCAAAACCGCAAATCACCTCGTTCGGTGAACTTGGATTAATCGTGGTTGTGAACTTATTTGTTTTTCGAGTTATTGTAAGAATGCGAACTCTAAGAACTTCAGCACCATTAATAAATACTACTCGTAATGGATCATCGAGTATAATACTCTTCTCTGAAACCATAGCCTTGCCGGAATTCCAAAAAATAACGTGAGTCTTCATCAGGCGTGAAATGCTACTACCTCTAAAAAGGATTTCCACATCTTCGGGTAAAGTCTTTTCCCCTTTTTCAATAAGCTTCCATGACCGAACTTGAAATGCCAGCTGCGCACCAATTCGTGAAGCTTTATACAATAAAAAAGCAACTACTAGCCCAATTGCTGCAATAAGTATACCAATCCAACCCGGGTCAGAAAGCACCTCCAAGATTTGCATGTTTATATACACTTCCTATTTTGTATAGGAGCCATATAGGCGAATTTTGAGTTCACTCAGTCCAATCTGCATCGTCACATTGTATCATTCGCTCGTCTAGGTGGAAACACAACTTCTTATCACGGCTTAGATAATTCTGAGGTCGGACCATTAAGTGTGTACCCGCTGGTGAATGCCTAAATCTCTTACCATCTGGTTCATACTCTTTCTCATTAGCCACAATGTACACCATATGTATAACCCTATTGTGAATCCTATGGACATATAGTAATCCCTTCTATCGCCTGAGTCAAGTGTTAAATAGAATCATAATTGACATTAACTGATGGCTGTATGTTTGATGACCGTCCCCAATGTTTATAGGCCAACAACAGTTAAAGTCTTCCCGGTATTTGCGCTTGCCCCCTTTTTTGTACCACCAATAATGAGATTTTTCGCGGATTTTCACTTCTAAGGGTTTAAGCTATCTCCTTGCTACTTCTGTAACTGCCCAACAGCTGTAAAAAACCGCGAACATTGACCCACAAAAACAGGAAATAACCACCATCATTGACCCACCTAACCGGTATCATTGACCCACCCGGGAAATAAATTAGTTACCATTGTCGCAAAAAGGAAAAGAGGAGCGGCAATGGCATA
>JAUYHV010000331.1 GCA_030689845.1 Dehalococcoidia bacterium | reverse complement strand
TTATCGTTGGAGGGTTTGAGGGTAAACACGCACAATATTACGTCGATAAATACAATCCGCATGTTTATATTTTTGAACCCCAAACGGAATTAACCCCCGTACTTAAACAGCGGTTCGCCAAGAATCCCAAGGTGAAAGTTATCCAGGCTGGCCTTGGTGATAAATCAGGCACTCTCGAAATGTCCCGGGTAGGAACCGACCGCGCCAGCTTTATCTGCCGGTTAAAAGGCGTGGATAATGGGGAGGACACTTTCGTCGGTCCCCATGCCAAAGGCCGGATTATCGAAATAGGGGAATTCATGAGGGCTGAAGGGATATTCCAAATCGATCTCTTACTAAGCAACTGCGAGGGTTATGAATTCATCCTTTTACCCTGGATAGCAAAAGAAAAATATGCTATTAAATATCTCATGGTCCAATTTCACATGCACCATGAGGGCAATGAATGTTTGCCAGATATCAAGAAGGCATTATCAGCCACGCACAAAATCCGGGATGACTACGAGCCTGCCTGGATAGTGTGGGAAATGAAAAAACCAGCAATTAAGAAAACCAAGAAAAAGGTTAAAAAATGACTGATTACCCCGAAGTCGTAGTGCTTTTAATAACCTACGAGAGAACCGACGTTGCCTTAGAGACAATAAAGGGCATTAAAGACAGGATTCATTATCCTAACCTGTCCTGGCATATCGCGGACGACGGCAGTCAGGACGGCCATGTCCAGAAGCTGAGGGCTGAAATAGGCCCTGATTTCTATGTCACGGACTCCAACACCGGCGGGCATAGCGTCGGGCGGAGTATGAACCTCGGAGTGGAGCAGACTTTAAAACGGGCGGATATCTGGCTGCATTGGGAGGACGACTGGGTGCCGAACTTCCACATCGAGTTAATACCCTGCGTTGAATTGTTGCAGAATAAAGACATCGGCATGATTCGGTTAGGGAGATTATCCGAGGGGCTTCACGGCAACGTAATCAAGGGTGGCGACCGTCTCTGGTGGCACCTCGATAAAACAAAAGATTTATGGTGCTGGACAGGACACGCCGCGGTCAGGCACAGGAGGT
>JAUYHV010000078.1 GCA_030689845.1 Dehalococcoidia bacterium | reverse complement strand
TCGAGGGAATTTATCACCCCTTCCGAGCGGTCGTCGGGAGTGGAAAAACTCTTAGCTACCCCGGCAATCTTGCCCGTTCCATCGACGGCGACACAATCGGTGAATGTGCCGCCAATATCAACTGCGATGTAATACATTTATACCCCTTTATGCCCCTTTCTTCACGTTTCCTCTTACAGGGTTTTTTCCCCGCAAAGACAACGACATTATCTTTAATATAAACCTGGAAGGGACTGCGGCGTTTATATGACGATATCTCTTTTTTTTCTCATGCGGGTGAGTTTCTCACCCGTGATGAAATAGTCTCCATTCACTGCCAGCCGGGCCTCCTCTTCCAGTTCTTCGGACCACTGCCCCAGGGAATATCCGTACCAGGGACTTTCTGGTTTAAGGGCAGGCAGACCCAGTTCGTTCCAGATTTCCCTTGCCCTCTCCATGTATTCTTTTTTCGGAAGCGATACCGGCGGGAACGGTTCCTTTAGGGTAGCGTTAATCAGCAAAGCAGAGTCGTTGATACCCGGCAGCATTTCCCCGGACAGTTTGAAGGGCGGGCCGTGCCCTTTATTCCTGCCTCCAACCACTGCCACATCCTCAACCGGGTTCATCCGGCAGGCCATGGCCCACATCACGGCATCCAGGTTTTCAGGGTCTATGTCCTCGTCCACAGCAATGACGATTTTTCCCATCCTCCAGCTAAAGGTCATGGCGGAATACAGGGCCATCCAGACCTGGTCCTGCGGCGGGTCTTTCATCTGCACGATAATAAATTTATATAAATTTGTCAACGGTTCGTGCATGAGCACCCGGGTCACGCTTCGGATGCCGCGTTCAATTTTCAGGTAACGGTAAACAGTTGTTTGCAGTCCCCGCCTCTTTATAAGGCTGCTCTCACTGGGGGTCATCTGGCTCAACCAGGAAGTGTATATGGGATTTTTCCTGTAGGTAATGGCGGTCGTCTCAAAATATGGCACGTATGCCCTCGGGTCCATGTATCCATGGGACTCTCCAAAAGGTCCTTCTGCCTCCAGGTATTCGGTAGGTATGATGCCCTCGATAACAATCTCTGCATCTGCCGGGACTTCTATGTCCACGGTTTTGCACTTGACCAGCCGTATGGGAGTTCCGGCCAGGCCGCCTGCCACCGAAAGTTCGTCGGTGCCGTAGGGCACCTTCACCACGGCGGCACAGGCCACCGGGTGGGGCGCTCCCAGGACTACCGCTGCCTGAAGGGGGATTCCTTTATCCCTGCACAGGCCCCAGTGTACCAGAGCATCCTGCCTTTCATCGAAACGTGCTCCGAGGCGGGTGGGGCTTTTAACGTGGGCCCTGTAATTGCCCATATTCCTGATGCCGGTTTCGGGGTCTTTGGTTATCCAGTTTGCGCAGGTGAGAAAAGGCCCACTGTCGAATCCCGGGGTGGAAATGGGTACGGGAAACTCCTCCAGCCCAAGTTTCGCCAGTTCGGCGCCGGTCCTAACGACTTCCTGGACGGGGCCGTCCTGCACCATGACAGGTTCTACGGGATGAGAAAGGGCGTACTCCCACCGCGATAGTATCTCTTCCGGCTGGCATCCCAGGCCGAGGGAGTAGATGCGTTCCGAGGCTGCGTAAGCCCCCACAACGACAGGTATGTCATATTTCCTGCCCTTGGAGTCGACCACGTTGGTAAACATGAACGCTTTTCTCTGGTCTTCAGGAATTCCACCTCTAAACTGCCACCTCACCAAGGGATGTAGTTCCGTGTCTTTATTTATCTCCCTGTCAACCCGGATCACCAGGTTTTGTTCTTCCAGGTCTTTGAGGTGCTGCCGGAGGTCCTTGTATCCAATCATGATCTTACCCTCCTCTGGTAGAAAATATAAACACGCTTCAATAAACCCCGCTCCGCAGGCAGGGTATTAACGCCGCCTTTGGCCAAGGGGATACCGCGCCCCCTTGGAACCCCAAACAGTAGTTCCCCACCCCGATGAATCGGGGCAGGGTATAGTATTTTAATCAGGGCTGGATTTTGCTGAATTCTACCACTACTAAATAAAATTTACATCCTTGAAAAACACCCGGCATGTTATGCCAGAAAAAACCCGCGGGCGGTGAACATGCGGCTACCGCGAAACTTATAAAAGTG
>JAUYHV010000321.1 GCA_030689845.1 Dehalococcoidia bacterium | reverse complement strand
CTGCCTGCTTGATTATATCCTCAAGCCCAGTAGGAGCATACGAATATTCATTGACATGAATCATCTGGAATCCTTTGCAACCCTCTTCCCCACACTTACATGGAACAGGGAATAGCCCATTCTCATGCAACCATTCAACAGTTACGCCACTTCTCTCGGCATATCCTTCCTCAAACTCGGCAAGGGCAAGCAGGGCTGCAAGGTCGGGGATGAACTCAAGCAAACTATCAATTCTGGTTGCCCTTCCCGTAAGGGCTATCTGTTTTGCAAGCTGTTCTTTAATCTTGTCCATTGTTACTCCTTTCTATTTACAGGCTCTCCGCAAAACGGGCAATACTTCCATGGGAGAGAGGAACGGCGCCAATATTTAGCAGGAGTCAAATCGCGCTTGTTATATTTCATCGTTACTTCACTTCGCCCGTATTCGGGCATCCATGCACCATATACAAATTGCCTTTCCAGGAATGGTTTAACCAATTCATCTTTGCAGTTACACATAATCTTTCCTTTCTTTCCCGGTCAGTAGCCAGCCGTGGCTTCATTGGCCTTGAGGTGTACTCCTAATCTGTCCTGTCATTGCTTTCAGGGTGGCCGGGAAGGTTTATTTTCAATACGGTTTAACCCGGTAATCCGGGGCCTTGTTTAATATTGCCCTGCTGATTTCTACATCCTGGAACCTGGACATCATCCGCTGGGGCAGTTCCTCAAGATTCTGATTAGTTGCTATCATCGTCGGGAAAGGATCCCCGTTCTTTGTCTTTGCATACCGGGCGTCAATTATTTCCTGTATCCTCGACACGGACCATTCTGTTTGCTGTTCGGCTCCGAAGTCATCGAGAATTAAAACCGAATACCCTTTAATCGTGGCTATGTATGTTTCGAGAGATTCAGGCGTATAGCAAGCCCGGAACTCAGATAGTAATTCCGCGACGGTGATAAATTTACAGACAAGCCCTTTTAACCGGTGCGCCAGGGCAACCGCGTTACATAGATGAGTTTTACCGCACCCGGGCCGGCCTAATAATAAAAGGAATTTTACCCGGCCTTCGTAAAATGCTTTGGACGCCTTGAATGCCTCATCGTTTTGTCCCTTAACAACGTGGTAGGTTTCGAAGCTGGCCTTTGAGTTCACTCCGAACCGGAGCGCCCCCTCCATATTGTCATGGCAAAGCGGGCAATCTATTATCTCGGCGTATATCACCTTACCGTCATTGTATCGCGGGTGAACCACGCCGGCGCCTTTACAGGCGGCGCAGCCTTTGGCATAATCCGGGCCGGTGTAATTCTCCTCGTTAGTCCGGGATCGGAACGATTGGGATTTCGGTGTAGACTTTCGGAATTTGGCCAGGTCTTTTTTTATAGGTTCCATTGTTGTTGTCCCTCCTATCTAATGGGTAAACGTCCTTCCAACTGCCCCTGATTGCATTTTCGAGTATCTCTGAGGGGTCATCCCCATTATTCCTTAACCTCTCAAGTTTTTTGATAACCAACTTTAATGCGAGTTCTGTATTGGCCGCCTTTTTCTTTTTACGAATCTCTAAGAAAG
>JAUYHV010000319.1 GCA_030689845.1 Dehalococcoidia bacterium | reverse complement strand
GCTGTTTTTGATTTTTCCGCCAGCGCCTCGCGGATTTGTTTTAGTGTTAAATCCATTTTATTTTTAGTCCTTATTATGCGTAAAGTTTTTCCCGTATCTCCATATATTGGAGGTACAGCTTTTGAACCCGGCCTTTATCGGCGGGTTCTGAATTAGCCAATATCCCGGTTAGTTCTTTCCTGATATTTTCCATTTTAACCAGGATGTCATTCAGGGATTCGATGTTGGCTTTGGACATGGCCCGGCCCTCTTTGCGTCGCAACTCAGCAAGCGATTTGCTACGCTCCATTAGGCCATTGACAGCGTCAAGCACCGTCGCGGCCTGCTGGCTATAGGTCTGACCAGTATTCGATTTGATTGATAGTGTCGCCGTCTCCATCCCGGAGCCTTTAAGCACCGGGGAGATTTCAAAGGGTTCTACTTTTTTTAGGATGCGGACATTGAGATGTTCCTCGATGTCTTTAAAATCGAATTTCAAGGGCATAAATCCATAACTCCATTCCTGGAGCTTGCCGCTGAATTTGACAGTCTCGTAATGTTCTTTGCCGACATTCGAGGCCAGGTTGAATTGACCCTCGGCAATGACCTCGTCGCCCACCTCTTTGATAATGGCCTTGCCCACTGGCAATTCTCCCGACCATGAAGCATGTCCATATGCGGATACTAGGACGGTCTTATTCTTCGGGAAAGCGCCGGGCACGGTCATATCGTTATCTTTGTCGATTACGTTGAGTTTTGCAATCCGGGCTGTGAAAGCTCCCGGTTCATCTTCTTTCAACTCGATGGAGATTGACTTGACTTCGTGTTTATCAATCCCCTTCTGTGCGTCTCTCCAGGATTGATAACACACCGCCACGCGCTGGTCTTTATCGGGATATTCGTCGTTCATGATGTCGTCTCCTGCGCACCGTGCCAGGAAGTCCTCCTGTGATTCGTCTGTTGTCGGTTTAGGTATCGGCATAATAATTACTCCTTTATATTCTATCACTTTAGTCAACTACCGGCAGCCAGGTGCACCGGCAGGAAGGATGCACTGTAATAATTCCCGTTGACTCATCGGGTTTGAACTTTGACCCATGCAAAGCCATGCAGGAGGGGCATGTCCGCTCATCCAGGGCCGCCCAGAATTCCAATTGTTCGACCCCCATGTCCTTAAATCCTTCAATGGCCCCCTGGGCGCTGGCCTGTATAGTTTCCGTCCGGGCTATTCTTAGGGACCGGACATCGCTGCAAAAGTTAATCACATCCTTTACCCGCCCGGCCAGCATGTCCATAGACTCACCGAGCGCAAATCCCTCAGTGAGTTTAGCGGATAGCAGTTTAGCGGTCTCCTCTCCGAACTCCAACGCTGCCCATTCTATATGTGTTTTGAGCCAGGCCAATGACCTCTGGTCTGCTTCCGGGCCGAACTGTTTTTTCCCATCCATCAGGCGTCTGGCATTGGTTATCGCCTCGGTTATCAGAGAGGATAGTATCGGGGTCGCTGCCTCGGTATATGCCTGCCGTGATTTATCCTGGTTAAACAGGTTTTCCTTCTTGCCGTATTTCAGGTTCTCTATTATCTCCGGCTGCTGGCCTTTGAAAATACTCTTTAATTTATCCGCAAACCGTATCTCATAGGTGGCG
>JAUYHV010000311.1 GCA_030689845.1 Dehalococcoidia bacterium | reverse complement strand
CGCCACCTGCAGCGCTGGGGAGCCAGGGTGAAGGTATACCTTTGCAGCAAACGCCCCGCAGGTGATAAAAACCTGGAAATAGTCAATGACCGGGGAATTCCCGTTATCCGGGTCGAAAAAGACGGGGACTTCTCTCTCCTCGAAGAAGAAATAAATACGGCACAGGTAATAGTGGACTCCCTTTTCGGCACGGGAAAAGTGCGCCCCCTGGAAGGCGTTTACAGGGAAGCCCTGCTGAAAGTCAGCCAGGCCAGGAAAAAACGCCGCGACCTTACGCTTGTTGCCCTGGACCTGCCTTCGGGGCTCAATCCCGACAGCGGCGTGGTGGATGCAGCCTGTCCCACCGCCGACGTGACCATCACCATGGCAAACCCCAAAAGGGGCATGTACGCTTTCCCCGGGGCTGAAAAAACCGGGAAAATCATAGTCGCCGACATAGGCATCCCCGGACACCTCTCGGAGGACATTAACGTTTCCCTGATAACGGAAGGCTGGGCGGCGGAACATCTTCCCGGGCGTCCGCTGCATGCCAATAAAGGCACCTTCGGTAAGGTGATGGTAGCCGTCGGTTCCCCTAACTACATTGGCGCCGCTTACCTGGCAGCCGCGGCAGCCTGCAGGGCAGGTGCCGGACTGGTTACCGCAGCCGCACCGTCGAGCCTGGTCCCCATACTGGCAGCTAAACTTACCGAAGCAACCTATCTGCCGCTGCCGGAGGGAGATGGCGGATGCATTGCCGGAAACGCGGCGGAACTGCTGGAAAAGTCCCTCGATGGATATGATGCCCTTCTTATCGGCTGCGGTATAGGTCAAAGCCTTTCCACCGTTGAATTTGTTAAAGCCCTGCTGCTTTCCGGGCAGGGAAAGCTTCCCCGGGGAATTGTAATCGATGCCGATGCCCTGAATATACTTTCCCGGGTAAACAACTGGTGGGAACGTATGCCGGGAGATGCCGTTCTGACACCCCACCCCGGCGAGATGTCCCGGCTGACAGGGCTGCCCCTGGAAAAAATACAGGCTGCCCGGTTAGAAACGTCGATGGAAGCCGCCGCCAGGTGGGGAAAAACCGTGGTTCTGAAAGGCGCCTTCACCATCATAGCTTCCCCTGACAACCGCGCCATGATAAGTCCCGCGGCCGAACCCGGGCTGGCAACCGCCGGAACGGGAGATGTCCTTGCGGGCATAATCGCAGCTTTCCTGGCCCGGGGGCTTGACAGCTTCACCGCGGCTGCCCTGGGAGTCTACATCCACGCTGCGGCAGCCAAATTTGTTACCGCAAAACAGGGCCCTGCAGGCACCGTAGCGGGCGATCTTTTACCCGTATTACCTTATATTATTAAAGGACTGGGAGAAAAAAAAGATGCCGATAAAATTTAAAAGCAGCATGTTCCACCAGAAAATCCTGGACCCGAATAACAATTTCCAGCCGGCCCTCATCCCCCTTGAAGTGCGCCGGGATACCCTGACCGGACACGCCGCCGTCATACAGGAATTCCGATTCCGCAGTAAAATGCCCAAACCGGACTACTCCTTCCTCATTGAAAAGACCAGGCCCATCTGTCCCTTTTGTTCCCCGGGAGTGGATGAAAACTCTCCCAGGTTCCCCCCGGAATTCATTAAGGAAGGAAAACTTGAAAAATACGGGGTCCTGGTGATTCCCAACTTCAACCCCTACGCCACCTACAGCGCCATTTCCATCCTGTCCCGCAACCACTTTACAGAGATAACCCAGTTCAGCGAAAATATAATAGTGAACGGATTGCTCGCCAGCCAGGAATATTTAAGGAGGGTCAGGTCTTTCGACCCGAAGGCCAGGTACCTCTCGGTAAACTGGAACTACCTTCCTCCCGCCGGCGGCAGCGTCATCCATCCTCACTTCCAGCCGGTAGCCGCGTACATACGGAATACTTACATGAAAGAAACCCTATCAGCTTCCAAAAGGTACATGCTCCGGAATGGTGTTACATACTGGTCCGACCTTGTTAAAACTGAAAAGGAAAAGGGAGAGAGGTTTATCGGCGAAACCGGCGGCGTCTCATGGCTGGTCAATTACGCGGGCAGGGGCCGCGAGCCGGATATCCTGGGGATATTCGAGAAAAAGGGCTCCATCCTGGAACTTACAGCGGCCGATTTCAAAGACTATTTTAACGGGCTTTCCAGGATATTCCGCTATATGACGGATAATAATTACATGTCGTTCAACCTCTGCATCTACTCAGCCCCTGCGGGCCAGGACCATTACAGGACCCATGCCCGTTTAAGGCTGCGGTTCCAGTTCCCCATCCTGGGGACGGCCGACGCCTGTTTCATTGAGGCGCTGCACGACGATTTTCTCTGCCAGACGTTTCCCGAGGCGGCCTGCGGGGAAATAAAAAAATATTTTATATAAGAAAAACGGAGCTTAAGTGCTATTAGCAATCGATATAGGTAATTCCAATATAGTCATAGGGGTTTTCGAGGGAGAGGAACTCAAAGCCACCTGGAGGGTAGCCACCGCTCAGCACAAGATGGCGGATGAATACAGCGCCCTTATTTTAAACCTGATGCCCCACAAAAACGTGCGGCCCGGCGATATCACCGAGGCCATTATATGCAGTGTCGTGCCATCCCTTGTGTGGACCTTCGAGGAACTGTGCCGGAGTTATTTCAAGGTAAAGCCCTTGATTATCGAGGCCGGGGTGAAAACCGGGGTACGTATCGCCATGGATAACCCGAAAGAAGTCGGGGCCGACCGGGTGGTTAACGCCGCGGCCGCCCACCACTTATACGGTGGGCCCCTGATAGTCATAGATTTCGGAACGGCTACCACCTTTGATGCCGTTTCCGAAGACGGTGAATACGTCGGGGGGGCCATTGCCCCGGGGATAAACATCTCCGCCGAAGCGCTGTTCATGAGGACGGCCAAACTGCCGCAGGTAGAGCTTATCGCCCCTAAAAAAGCCATAGGGAAAAACAGTATCACGGCCATACAATCGGGAATCGTTTTCGGTTACGTCGGCCTGATTGAAGGCATCGTTAACCGCATAAAAAAGGAACTGGGAAGCGGCACTAAAGTCATAGCCACCGGGGGATTAATAGATACTATAATTAAAGAGACCAAAGTAATAGATATAATAGAAAAAGACCTCACTCTTAACGGCCTGCGACTAATAAATGATCTGAATAAAAGGTGAGCAAATGCCAAAAGATAAGAATACTACCGGTAAAAAGGCGCCCGATACCTTACCACTAAAACAACCTCTTACCCCGGGGGTTGAACAGACTAAAGGTAACGTTTTGCGCGGCAAAAACATAGTCCTGGGGATAACGGGCAGCATTGCCGCTTACAAGGCAGCCGACCTGGCCAGCAAGCTGACACAGGCGGGAGCCGCGGTAAATGTAATAATGACGGAAGAAGCCAGGGAGTTCATTACACCCCTCTGCCTGGAAAGTCTTACCCGCAGGCCCGTGGTAACGGATATGTTCAAACTCCTCTCCAGTTCATCGCCCCATGTCTCCCTGGGGGGGGCAGCGGATATCCTGGTAATCGCCCCGGCAACGGCAAATATCATAGCCAAGATTACTTCCGGCATCGGGGACGATGTCCTGACCTGCACGGTTCTGGCGACTAAAGCGCCTTTGCTCATAGCCCCGGCTATGCACACGGCTATGTACCAGAATCCGGCAACCCGGGATAACATAGCCAGGCTGAAGGAACGGGGTGTTTCTTTCATCGGTCCCGTGACGGGGGCTTTAGCTTCGGGAGACCGGGGGCCGGGCAGGTTCCCTGAAAACATCGAAATCATCGGGGCTATCCGCCAGATACTCGGCAAAAACGGCGACCTGGCCGGTAAAAGGATTGTAGTCACAGCCGGAGGCACGCAGGAACCCGTCGACGCCGTTCGTTACATAAGTAACCGCTCCTCGGGGAAAATGGGCTATTCAATAGCTGCGGCAGCCAGGGACAGGGGGGCCATGGTAACCCTGGTTACCGCGCCGACGGCTCTTCCTTTGCCTTATGGCATCGACGTTGTCCAGGTTGCCACTGCCCTGGAAATGAAGGATGCCGTGGTGAAAGCTGCGGTTGGGGCCGATGTTCTGGTCATGGCGGCAGCCGTAGCCGACTTCCGTCCCGCCAGACCTGCCGGGGAAAAAATAAAGAAAAAAGGGACCGGCCTCACCCTGAAACTGACCTTGAATCCCGATATTTTAAGCGGGATAAAAGGTAAGCTGGTAAAGGTAGGGTTTGCCGCCGAAAGTGTAAACCTGGTAGAAAACGCCAAAGATAAATTGCACAGGAAAGGTCTGCACCTCATAGTGGGCAACGATATTACGGAAAGCGAGAGTGGTTTTGGTTCCGACCAAAATCGTGTTATCATAATAGGCAACAGTGGCACAGTGGAATCTTTCCCTTTATTACCCAAAGAGGAAATAGGCCACCTTATCCTCGACCGCGTGGTCGCATTACTTAATTGACAGGAGGGAACTCGAACAATGGGTAGAAAAGACCAGAAAAGGCAGCAGCGCGCCGCATATAAACGGGCTTTTGCCGGCGTGAAACATAACAGGGGCAGCCTGTCCATCCGCAAGAAGGAAGAGAGCGCGCTGGGTAGAAAATAGGAAGTTTAAATGGCTGTTTGGGACGACATCATAACCGAACGGGACAAACAGGTCTATGAAGGCAGCGGTATGGGAGGTAAAAGGGCCGGGCCCGGTAAAAAACCTGCCATCGTAGTCATTGACGTCAACTATAACTGGGTCGGTGATAAACCGGAGCCGATACTTGAGTCCATAAAGCGGTTCCCATTCAGCTGCGGGGAAGAGGGCTGGAAGGCGGTTAACCAAATTGCATCCCTCCTGCCCCTGGCCAGGGAGAAAAAGGTCCCCGTAATCTACAGCACCGCCCAGGAACGGGCCAGCGAACTTGAAAAGGGGCGATGGCTGTCCAAATCAAAAAGGTCCATGGAAGCCGCCAGGATTGACATCGGCACACAGATTGTCAAAGAAATCGCTCCCATGGAAAACGATATAGTTATCCGCAAAACCAAGCCCAGCATATTTTTCGGGACTCCCCTTATGAGCTTTTTGAATATGATCGGGGTCGATACCCTGTTTTTCTGCGGGGGCACCACCAGCGGCTGCGTCCGCGCCAGCGTTATAGACGGTTTTTCCTATAATTTCAGGGTTTCAATCATCGAGGAGTGTACCTTCGACCGGGGAGAAGTCAGCCATAAAGTAAACCTGTTCGACATGAACGCGAAATATGGGGACGTCGTTTCCGTGGCGGAAGTAAAAAAATACCTGGCCTCTCTCTGAGGTAATCCCCACTACGGTCAAATCAAGTCCTGGCTATATAAAATCTTTTTTGTTTGAAAGATTTGCTGGGTTGAAAAAAGGGGCTCTTTCCTTGACAACATTTTATTGAGAAAATCTAATCAACAGTAGTTCCACAACTCAATTTGTTAAGCTTCTTTTGCCTCTTTGCGTTTTTGGGTTAATTTAGAAAACCGCTTTGGTTCAACGTAAACAGCATTTAGGAGTGCTTCCATATAAACCAACAACTGTTCGCAATCACCCCTCTCCAAAACATCAGGAATATTATCGTGTCCCACCATATTAGCCCAAAGCCTTACCTCATCAGCTTGTTGAAATAGAAAATTAGAAATGATTCCTTTGTCTGCTAATTCTTTTAAACTACCAACCTTTTTTTCACGCTGCAATGATATAAGGACAGTTCTGCTTACCATAAGGCAGCCTATATAGGCACCAACAGCCAAGCAAAGCCGGGCCTCTTTGAATTCTCTATTTATTGGTTCTGGGATTTCCTCAGCTACCTGTTTATTTGAAACAGGATACACCGCCAACCATTCTGGATCCTCATATTTAACTTTTTTACCAACAAAACGTTGATTACACGACTTACATTCAAAAATCCCATAGCTTGTTGTATGAGGATAGTCAGCATCTTTAATGGCGGCAATCACTGCTTTTCCAAAAAAGGAATGATTATTAGTCGACTTATCAGGGAATAAAGCTTTATCACTAACTATAAGCACCGGTTCAAGGGAAGTTTTTACACCGCAATGCGGACATAATATTGCACCCATTCGTTTTTATCCTCCATTTCATTATCCTTGATAACTTTATGTCTTGTCAATCACGGTCATATTGATTGTTACTATCAATGTGTCCTATACCCATTGCCAAATACTAAGTAGTATTCAACTGGGATTAACTCTTTCCCCAAAGTACCAATCGTAACTTTATGAACAAATCCGATTAAACGGGTATTGTCAAATTAGCTGTTCACACACGGAGATATTGACGCTACTCACACCTTTATTCATCAAAATATATTGTTGTGGTTTCAGATATTGACAACATGACAGTATGCTATACACCCCTCAAACAAATTCTTATCGGTTACCGCCCCGCGGTGAAACGGGCTTTTAAACATGGGGAGTATCAAAAACGGCAGCGGCGGTTAACAGGCTGACCTTTAATTAATAAACTAACCCTTTGATACCGGGTACCCGCAGGCATTCCAGGCCCTCATGCTCCCCAGGACATTGTGCACGTTTTTGAAACCCGCCCTCAGCAGTATGCTGGCCCCCAGCCCCGACCGGTGGCCGACGCCGCAGACCACGGCAAGGGGCACATCGGTGGGAATTTCCTTTATTCTTTCGTTTAAGTGACCCACATGTACATTCAGCGAGCCTTTGATATGACCGCGGTCCCATTCCTCCCTGCTCCTGACGTCCAGCACCCTTATAGAACCCCCCTGCTCCAGCTTTGCTTTTAATTCCTGTACGGAAAGTAAAGGCATTTTTTCGATGGCAAACCCGGAGTTGTACCAGCCCTGGATTCCCCCGGCAAGGTATCCGTCAATCCGGTCATAACCTGCCCTGAAAAGGTACCTTACCGCCCTGTCCAGGTGGCTCCTATCCTCCAGGACCAGCAGCAGCGGCCTGTCATACGGCAGGACCCAGCCCCCGAAAACCGGGAGTCCCCCGAGCCAGATACTCAAGGAGCCTTTTATGTGGGCGCTGCCGAAAGCCGCCGGTTCGGAGGCGTCTATAACCAGGGCACCCTTCTCGATTTCGCTGCGGAACTCAGCCGGGGAAAGAGGACGAGGCGACGGGATACCTCCTAACACAGGCGGACCCTCCAGGTTATATTTTTCCATCTGTTTAAAGTAATGCGGCCGCTCGGGCTTCTCCGCCATTTTATATTCAATAAAGGCTTCCCTGTCCATCTTCAGCAGGTGGTTCTGGGACCGCTCTATGCCCAGGGAGCTTTCATCCCTGTCCGCTATATTTGCCCCGCAAACCGAGCCCCCTCCGTGGCCGGCATATAAAAGGACCCCGTCTCCCAAGGGTAAAATCTTGTTGAAGATGCTGTCGTAAAGGCTGGTAGCAAGCCTCTCAACTTCTTCCGGGCCGTACAAATCGGTCCTGCCCACGTCTCCGACAAACAGAGCATCACCGGTAAATACTACAATGGGGGATTCCCCCGTGGACAGGTCGGCCATAATAAAGGATACGCTCTCATCTGTGTGCCCCGGTGTACGGACCGCCGTCAGCCTGAGAGCCCCTATGCCGAACACCTGACCTTCGGTAAGGGTGTTCCCGTATTTCCAGGGCAGTCCGGGTCCGTGGAAAATGGCGGCGCCGGTCATTTCAGCCAGTTCCAGTGAACCTATGGCGTAGTCCTCGTTGCGGTGGGTTTCCAGGATATATTTTATCCTGAGGTCATTTTGAGCGGCGATATCCGCGTATACCCGGCAGTCGCGCCGGGGATCGATGACCACGGCTTCCATGCCTGAGCCGACAATATAGGAATTATGGGCGGTGCCCTCCGATTTTATCCTGGTTAAAAGCATATTCCCCTCTGAAACATGGTTAAAAATTTTATCATGTTTAGAAATCTAAAATATAGTGGATCCCGCGAAACTTATAAAAGTGGTTAAGAAAATCCCTCTCAATCTCCCTTTACGAAAGGGAGAGGCTCTTTTCCCCCTTTAATAAAGGGGGAAATAGGGGGATTTGTGGCGTTTCACTGAAACCTTAAAAATATATTAAGAGATCGAAACCATACCCTGTCAACTGCCGCCGGAGCCTTTAATAAAATGAATCAACGCCCGGGACTTAGTCTCAAGAGGTCAACTGTTAAAACGTTCCAGGACCGCCTCAAGAACACCCCCGGCTATGGTCCTGGATTTGTCCGAAATAAGAAGACAATATTCCGGGACGCCCCGGGGGTCGATATCCCCGACTTTCATCCCCTTCCAGACGTTCGTTCCATCCCTGAGAAGCCCGCGAAGGATGCCTTCAGTGTTCACAATTACAGGCAACCCGTTGACCCGGGCAATCTCCTCGCCTTTTCCGGCGCGGTCGCCGATTTTCTTCCCTGTTTTAAAAACACCGTCGGAAGGAGACCGTATTACCCTTTCCTCCGTAAGCCCCATGATTTCACCGGGGATGCCCGTATTTTTTTCCGCCTCCCCCCTGCGAATAATCCTGCCCAGGTTGTGTCCCCGGTTGGTTTCCACCACGACATGAACATCAACGCCGGCGGCGAAACCGGGCCCGACCCCGATGACCAGGGGCGCATCGGTGATGGAGGTTCCCACGTTCTTTTTGGCGATGATAGCGTCCACCACAACGTCAGGCTTCAAACGGCTTCTTACTTCGGCGCGGGGGTCTACAAGCAAAGGCAGTTTATTCTCCCGCCAGCATCCCTCAATTTCACCGAAGGAAGCTATCAACCTGGCTGTAATGCCTTCGACGGTTTTTTCACCTTCATAAACGGCTTCGCAGAAAGAAACTTCCCGCCTTACGGCCATGGGTTTCGACAGGTCGGTCAGGCAGATTTTAAAATGGCTCTGCGCCAGCTTGTAGGCTATTCCGGAGGCAATCTCCCCGGCGCCTTTTACCAGGATGGTCAGGTCCAGCGGTTTCCCTGAAATACGGTTCAATCCCGGTACTCCATCCTATTTCGATTCGACACCGGCGGCGGCTTCAATAGCTTCGATTATCTTGGCGTAGCCGGTACAGCGGCAAATGTTTCCGGATATCCCGAACTTTATTTCCTCCCGGGTCGGTTTTCGGTTTTCAGCGAGGAATGCTTTGGCCGTGAGAATCATTCCCGGGGTGCAGAAACCGCACTGTATAGCGCCGTGAGATATGAAAGTTTCCTGTACCGGGTCCAGGCGGCCCTCCCGGGCCAGCCCTTCTATGGTAGTTATGTCTTTGCCCCGGGCCTCCATGGCCAGCAACAGGCATGACAGGATGCTTTTCCCGTCCATTATTACCGTACAGGTTCCGCAGTCCCCCGTGTCGCAGCCCCTTTTGGTGCCGGTAAGGTTCAGGTCTTCCCGCAAAACCTCCAGGAGTGTTTTCCAGGGATTAATCTCCAGGTCGTATATTTCGCCATTGACTTTGAGCATGATGGGGATTTTCATTGTCCTCATATCCCTGTAAAAGATTTCTCAAATAAAAGATATTTCATGTTACCTTAATCCTGACTCTAATAATGCCCCGGTTACGTGCCGGCCCCGGATTTCTCCTTTTGCTGCAGGGCTTTCAACACCTTGTCGGGAGTTATCGGGGTTTCTTTAATCCTTATACCCACGGCATCATAGATGGCGTTGGCAATGGCCCCGGGCCCGACATGGACCGGGGGTTCCCCGGCATCCTTGGCCCCGAAGGGGCCGTCCGGGTCGTGAGATTCCACTATTATCGTCCTCATCCCGCCCGTATCGCAGGCCCTGGGGATGCCATAATCGGCAAAGGACGGATTGAGCATCTGGCCTTTATCCCAGAGAATATCCTCGGAAAGTGCCATCCCCTGGGAAGTGGCCAGGCAGCCCTCGGTCTGTCCCTCTATATCCATGGGATTAATGGGTATGCCGCAGTCATGGGCTACTATAGAATTGAGAACATTGACCTGGCCGGTGTGGGGATTTACCTCGACTTCGGCTACCTGGGTGCAGAAACTGTAGGTCGGCGAGGA
>JAUYHV010000306.1 GCA_030689845.1 Dehalococcoidia bacterium | reverse complement strand
TCTTAACCTATGTACCTTCATTTTTTCTTACCCACTCAGTTTGAGAAGGAACCATTATTTATCTGTTCAAGGAGCTTAACTTTAACTTGGGGATTTTTCAAACAAATGGTACAATACACATGTTATATCGTAACCAGATTATTTTTTAACTCCGGAATCTTTTTACCAGACTGAAATTACCTCTATGAAATCCTCCTTTTGTAATATAGCGGCGTGCCCCTTGTCTTATCTTCCAGAAATATATTATTGAGGTCTTCGCCATGTTTTCCTTAGACTTTGTTTTAAGATTTTTAAACATTACTTTAATAGACCTGGTGTTAAGCGGGGACAACGCCCTGGTCATAGGAATAGCCGCTGCTGCCTTGCCCTTTGAGAAGAGGAAAAGAGCCATCATTATCGGTGGTGCAGGGGCAATTGTTTTGCGGATAATCTTAACCTCCGTCGCTACGCTGCTGATGCTAATTCCTTTTATCTCTATTATTGGGGGCCTTGTCCTTATCTGGGTTGCCTACAAGCTGATGAGGATGGATGTCTGCGAGACCGAAATAGAAGAAGTGAACAAAGCGTGCGTTGTGGGGAATTTCAGGCAGGCTATTTTCCTGATCCTGACAGCCGATTTTATGATGAGCCTGGACAACGTCATTGCTATTGCAGGGACTGCTCACGGCAGCATTGGGCTTCTTATTGCTGGCCTGTTAATCAGCATGCCTTTGCTGATGATAACAGGGGGGTTCATCTCCACGATAATCGACAGGTTTAAATGGCTGATTAACGTCGGCGCTTTTGCCATAATATTCACCGCCGTCCGCATGGTATTCGATGACGGGTTAATAGAAAGCAGGTTGCATGTCCCCATTTTCTTGGAACTTTCCATTGCGGCGGGGATGGGGCTGGCACTGGTGGTCTTTTTTATCCTGGTCAACAGGCGCAGGTCACAGCAGGCATCCCCTGTCATGGTAAAAGACGGTCATGAGGATAACCGTATTGACTGAACGGTTAATCTTACCCAGGTAGTAGTACCGGACACTTCCTGGGTTTAACCACGGCGGGATGCTTAAAAGAGTTATCACTGGATGGGGTAGGCACACGGGGGAATATATACCAGGGATAGTTAATGGTCCCAGGAGTTAAATACCCGGGTAGCGGTTGGTAATCGGCAGCCGCCGGTCTTTCCCGAAGGCCCTGGGGGTTATCTTGATTCCTGGAGCAGACTGCCGCCTCTTGTACTCGTTGCTGTCCACCATCTTAATAACCTTCTCAACTATCTCCCTGCTGGCTCCCAGGCCGAGGATATGGGCCAGGTCATGGTCGTCTTCGACATAAGACTCCAGCAGGGGGTCAAGAATATCATAGGGTGGAAGAGAGTCGGTGTCCTTCTGGTCCGGACGCAGTTCCGCCGATGGTGCCCTGGTAAGGATGGAAACAGGGATCAGTTCTTTGCCATCCCGGGAGTTTCTATAAGCGGACAATTTGTAGACGAGGGTTTTGGGGACATCTTTGATGACGGCGAATCCCCCTGCCATATCCCCGTAGAGGGTGCAGTAACCCGTGGCAATTTCGCTCTTGTTTCCGGTGGTTAAAACCAGCCATCCGAACTTGTTGGACAAGGCCATGAGAAGATTGCCACGTATGCGCGCCTGGATATTTTCTTCGGTTACATCGGGTGCCCTTTTTTCGAAAACACCCTGCAATGCGCCAAGGTAGCTTTTGTAGATGTTGTCGATGGGAACAATATGCAAAGAAATCCCGAGGTTTTCGGCCAGCCGGGCAGCATCAATGTTGCTGGCGTCCGAAGTGAAAGGAGAGGGCATGGCAACCCCGGTGACCTTATCCCTGCCCAGGGCATCGACGGCGATAACCGCCACCAGGCTGGAGTCAATTCCTCCGGACAATCCTATTACAACCCTATCGAAACCGTTTTTTCGGACGTAGTCCCTGGTGCCCATGACAAGGGCGGAGTACACTTCACCGGTCATATCATGTTTTTGGGCCGGCTGTGGAGTTACCGGCTGTTTGGAGGGAAAAAGGCTTGCCCGGGACACTTCGATCTCAGGGGATTTAATAGAGTCGTTTTGGTGAAAAAAACGCTCTTTACGCAGGCGTGGGGCGTGGAGGCGGGAGCGAAACACGTTGTCCAGGTTCAAGTCAACTATTACCAGGTCTTCCTCGAAGTTTTTGCCTTCTGCCAGGAGCTTGCCCTGTTCATCATATACCATGCTGCCACCGTCGAAAACGAGTTCATCCTGGCCACCCACCAGGTTTACATAAGCTACAATCGCCGTATGGTCGCTAGCCCTGGTAGAGACCATTTTGTGTCTCGAATCGCACTTACCCGCATGAAAAGGAGAGGCATTGATGTTCACAATTAGCTCGGCTCCGGCGTTAACCTGGGCTGATATGGGGCCAGCGGGGTACCATATGTCTTCACAGATATTGACCCCAATTTTTGCGCCGCAGATAACATATACGGGCCATTCGTCCCCTTCGACAAAATAGCGATTTTCATCGAAGACCCCGTAGTTGGGTAAAAATGTTTTGTGGTAAACCCCCGTGAGTTTACCGTCCCATATGACCCCGGCCGAGTTATAGAGATCGCTGCCGGCATCTACGAATCCGACGATGACTCCCATGGAGCGGGAACTCTCGACGATTTTGTGGAGGCATTCAATGTTGTCTTTAATAAACCGGTGTTTTAACAGCAGGTCCTCGGGGGGGTAACCTGTGATGGCCAGTTCGGGGAAGGCCAGGAGGTCCACCTGATTTCCCCGGGCCGAGTCGATGACCTCTATAATCTTGCGGGTATTTCCCGCCAGGTCTCCCACCGCCGGGTTTATCTGTGCCAGTCCTAATCTCAGGGGGCGCAACTTTAACTATCTCCTTTTAAAGCCGGTTTTTAGCGTATTATACATTATCTTTTAATGAGACAGAAACCGGAATCAGGATGTTTCATGGTTTTTATACGTGGCGGGCGCTCAACGTAATATTGCAAAAAAGAAGCTGCCCGGCACAAAAACCATTTCTGGCAAGGACCGGGCAGCCATCTTTAGTAAGGATGACATTTTCCTGCCGTTTTCCGCAGGAAGGTTTTACTCCTCTGGCCTTAGAGCATAGGCAGGTATCTTTTCAGTTCATAGTCCGTAACCTGGGTGCGGTACCTGTCCCATTCTATCTTCTTGTTCTTAATGAAACTGAAGAAGACGTGGTCTCCGAGACACCTGCGAACCAGTTCGCTATTTTCTGTTAAGGAAACTGCCTCATGAAGGCTCCCGGGCAGGGTGTTGATGCCCCTGGCCTTGCGTTCTTCTTCCGTCATCTCGAAGACGTTTTCTTCAACGGGTTCCGGAGGGACATACCCTTTTTCAATGCCTTCCAGCCCGGCTGCCAGCATGACGCTGAAACAAAGGTAGGGGTTGCAGGCCGGGTCGGGAGACCTGTATTCGATGCGCGTGCTCTTTTCCTTGCCAGGCTGGTATTCGGGGACCCTTACCAAATCGGAGCGGTTCCTCCGGGCCCAGGAAATGTAAACGGGAGCCTCATATCCCGGGACCAATCTTTTATATGAGTTTACCCACTGGCTGGTTACGGAAGTTATCTCAGGGGCATGTTTCAAAAGTCCCGCCATGTAGGCCTTGCCGGTCTGTGAAAGGTGGTACTTGTCTTTCTTGTCAAAAAAGGCGTTCTGCTCCCCCTTAAAAAGGGACTGGTGGACGTGCATGCCGCTGCCGTTGGCACCAAAAATGGGTTTCGGCATGAATGTCGCGTAAACGCCGTTCTTCTGGGCTATTTCTTTCACCACAATGCGGTATGTCATGACGTTATCCGCCATGGTCAGGGCGTCGGTGTACCTTACATCTATTTCGTGCTGGCTCATTGCGACTTCATGATGGCTGTATTCAACG
This sequence comes from Dehalococcoidia bacterium, assembly GCA_030689845.1. Classification (GTDB taxonomy): domain Bacteria; phylum Chloroflexota; class Dehalococcoidia; order JACQUA01; family JACQUA01; genus JAUYHV01. Next base: position 545 of record JAUYHV010000306.1, on the reverse strand, counting down.
CCGATTCCCACTGATTCCAGTGTCAGTACCGTGTCCCGTCTCAGGTCCATGGCGGCGTCCATGGGAGTCATATCGAAATAACCGCCGAAGTCCAGGGGCTGGGTGCTCGCCGAATCCTTGAAATAAAAATATTCCAGTTCCGGTCCCACATAGAACGTGTATCCCAGGTCAGCGGCCCTCTGGAGGTTTCTCTTTAAAACGTTCCTGGGGTCTCCGTCAAAGGGTTGTCCCCCGGGCTTGAGAATGTCGCAGAACATCCTGGCTACGGAGGCATGATCATTGGGACGCCAGGGGAGCATGGTAAAAGTAGTGGGATCCGGCATGGCTACCATATCGCTCTCATCTATCCGGGCAAAACCTTCGATGGACGAGCCGTCGAAGCCCATCCCCTGCTCCAAGGCGCCTTCCAGTTCTTCCACGGTTATGGAGAAGCTCTTTAAAACACCGAGGATGTCCGTGAACCACAACTTTATGAATTTGACCTCCTGGTCCTTGCATTTTTTTATTACGAACTCTTTTGCTTTGTCCAGGTCTTTTTCTCGAGG
>JAUYHV010000299.1 GCA_030689845.1 Dehalococcoidia bacterium | reverse complement strand
GTGTATCATAAATGGCCTTACAATCTTTGTCATTCCGGGCTTGACCCGGAATCCAGTCTGTTGCTCTGGATTCCCGCTTTCGCGGGAATGACACCAATGGCACCGCAAATTGTAAAGAGATATTAGAGACACTACACTAGTACTTAGTTGTAATAATAATAAGAGTAATATTATTTGTGTGCTCACAGGATCCGCTCCGTTCCGACTCCGTCTCCGACCCCGCTCTGCGGGATCCCGCTCGGCGGGAGAGTCCCGATTTATCGGGACAAGGCGGAGTGCCACCAGATTTAAGAAAATATCAAGATAATAACGCAAACTTATGCAATTTGGTACTAGTCTCATGCAAGGATATTGCTTTTAAAAATTGGAATAGATATACTAATTAATCCGGGAGGAAACGTGGTCACACTGTTTAATTCCCGGATCGAATGAGATTCCAGAAAATCTTAGTCTGGATCTTAAAATGTGAAGGAGGAAACATGTATAAAAAAGTATTGGTACCCCTGGACGGCTCTGACCTGGCGGAATGCGTTTTACCTCATGTGGAAGCGGTAGCCACGGGTTGTGGCGTCGGAGAGGTAATTTTACTTACGATAGTTGAACCCGTGTATTATATGATTGAAGACGAGGGTAATGTGGGTATAAACCTGATAAAAGTATTGGAGGAAAGGGAGGAGAAGGCCCGGCATTACCTGGCCAGCGCAGCAAAAAAACTGGCGGATAAAGGGGTACAGGTAAAAACGGCAGTTGTCAGGGGTGGAGCCGCTGTAACTATTCCCCAGTATGCCAGGGAAAACGGGATTGACCTGATTGCCATGGCAACCCATGGCAGAAGTGGAGTCAGCAAGTGGGTCTGGGGCAGTGTTGCCGAGAAAGTCCTTCGCTCCTCTCCCGTTCCCATCCTTCTGGTTAGACCTGAAAACTGCCCGGTTTAGCTGAATAAAGACCCCGGGGAAATAACCGCAAAGGGAGGTTTATTATGCCGGAAGAATTGGTTGGCGAAGTAGTAGATTTCTTTGCCAAACCCGTTGTCGCCGCCGTCCATGCCACATCCGCTTTTAAAGTCGGGGACACAATTCATTTCAAGGGGCATACCACGGATTTGCAGGTTACAGTGAACTCCATGCAAATCAACAACAAGAGTGTAACCGAGGCCAACGCGGGGGATGACGTGGGGGTAAAGGTGCCTGATAAGGTCAGGCATGGGGACAGCGTTTACAGGGTTGTGTAAGGCGTAAATATCTAACCTCGAAGACACCGCTAATATCAAATCACCGGAATGATTCTGTCTTCGGTATGCCGGTTGGATGTAGGTTTGGTATGCCTGCCGGTTGCCAGTGGGGTTGCCCCATAAGCGGGTTATTTCTTTCCGTTGCCTGGTTTACATCAAGGTTTCAAAGGATATGTCCGGACAATTCCTTTTGACATATGCCAGTCGCCGTGCTAATATCATAGCGATTTTTTTACACACCTGTTCACGCCCGCAAAAACGCTTCATCTTTCTACAATAAATCCGGATATCTTGAAATTCAGGAGGAGAAAATGGCTAAAGTCATCGATACACTGCAATATTATTTTGCCCCCGAAGAAAAAGAGCTATTCCAGAAGACCCATGACCAGGAGGGGATTGCCTGTAAGCTGACAGCTGTTATCGGCGGCGTCATGCCATCATATACCCCGGAACAACTGATAGCCGAGATGGATGCCAACGACGTGGAGAAGGTTTTCCTCGGCCAACTCGTGATGTTCTCTTATCTCCAGAAAAAACCCATGAACAGCTGCAACCTGGAGCAACTCGCCAAAGTGGTGACAAAATACCCGGACAGGTTTGTGGGCATGGCTACGTACAATCCCTATAAAATCACCGAGAGCCTCAGGGATATTGAGAAGGCGGTAAAACAATACGGGTTCAAGGCCGTTTATGTCCATATTTTTGGTTTCGACATACCCCTTTACGACAGGAAAATGTATCCCCTGTTCGCCAAATGTATCGAGCTCGGGATTCCCTGCACCATGCAGACAGGGTATGTCCTTGAAGGTATGCCCAGCGAGGGAGGCAGACCCATCTACCTGGATAAAATCGCCCTGGATTTTCCTGAACTGGTGATGGTGGGTACCCACACCGGTTACCCCTGGTGTGAGGAACTCATAGCCATGGCTTATAAGTTCGAGAACGTATATTTCGGCGCATCCGCTCACGCACCCAGGTACTGGGAGCAGAATGTGGTTAACTACATCAATACCCGCGGCCAGAACAAGGCGATTTTCGGCACCAACCTTATTCCTTTCAAGCTTATGCTCGGCCAGTTGGAAGCTTTGAACTTGAGGGAAGAAGCGAAGCAGAAGCTCCTTTACGACAATGCGAAGAGGGTATTCAAGCTGTAGTTGTACCGGCAGCTTAAAAATTAAGAAGCCGGCTGCTTTTGGGGAGAGTTATTGCATCTCTCTAAGTTAAGTCTGACCAATTTTCGCAATTACCAGCGCCTTGAATGGGAGCCGGACCGGGGAATAAACATTCTCTTTGGTGATAACGGCCAGGGCAAGACCAATCTTGTCGAAGCCATCAACTTTCTCAGTACCACGAGGTCTTACCGCACCAGCATCGAGAAAGAGCTTATCAACTGGTCCGCGTCCCATGATGACATTAGCGCCGCCAGGGTGGAAGGTGAGGTGGTGGGCAAAAAAGGTAAGCTGCGCCTCGAATTGGCCCTGATGGGGCGGAAATCAGACTCTGGGAAAACTTCATCACTGGTGAAGCCGGAAGTGGATGCACTGGTGGGTGTTGTCCACAAGAAAATTCTCCTTAACGGCGTACCTCGCCGTGCCATGGATGTGGTCGGCAAGGTCAATACCGTTCTATTCGCATCCCATGACATCGATGTTAGCAGCGGCGCTCCTTCCCAACGCAGGCGTTACCTGGATGTCATGGAAAGCCAGGTAAATGTAGAATACCTGCGGGCCCTCGCCGGGTACAACCGCATTTTGGTGCAGCGCAATCATCTCCTGCGACAAATCCAGGAAGGACATGCCAACAGTTTCCAACTCGAGTTCTGGAATAACGAACTGGTGGAGAAGGGGTCCTACCTGGTTGAGCAAAGGATGGCCCTGATAGGTAATATTTGCGCCCTGGCAGCAGATATTCACCGGCAATTGACTTCCGAGAAGGAAAATTTGATTGTCCTGTATTTACCGAGTTTGAAGGAAGTGACAGCCGACATGGACAGGGTGAGTATCAAGGGTAACTTTTCAACCAGGCTGGAACTGCTGCAAAAAAGGGAGGTCGCGGCGGGAATGAGCCTGGTTGGCCCCCACCGGGACGACCTTACATTTTTGGTTAACGGGGTTGATATCGGGATTTATGGGTCGAGGGGCCAACAGAGAACTGTGGCGTTATCGTTGAAGCTGGCCGAGGCAGGATTTTTACGGCAAACCGTAGGAGAGTCCCCTGTGGTCCTCCTGGACGATATCCTTTCTGAACTGGACTCGAAAAGGCGTCACCTGGTTATCGAAACACTGAGAGCCTACGGCCAGGTAGTAACGACAACGACGGAACTGGAAAGCCTGGAAGCGGCATTCGTGGCCGGGGCGAAAGTATTCAGGGTGCACGAAGGAACCTTAACTCCGGCATAGCAGTTATTTTCAGAGCATACCAGCCGAACCCTATTTCTTGGTAAACAGGCTTGCATACTTTTTCAAAGTGGTTTCTCTGAGTTCTTTGCTTGCCTTGTTTACTTTGGGGAACTCTTTTCTCCAGTAGAAAGGCCTGGTGGCCAGGATGATGGCTCTCGAATTAGTAAAATCACCTTTAGCTTTTCTCTCCGGGGGAATCGTGGGATCCAGTGGAGTGCTCCAGCACTGGTGAATGATTTCTATAGACGTAGCGGGGTCGCAGCGGGTAGCCACGGCCCAAAGCACGTCGTTGTCATCGGTAGGGTCTATATCGTCATCGACGACAATGACGAAACGGCCGTGGTACGCCCCCTCAGCGCCGGACATGGCGGCCATGCCCACCTGTTTGGCGTGACCGGCGTATTTTTGCTCGATGGCGATAACATTGAGAAACCTGGAGCCGCCGGCTCTCATGTTCCAGACACCCTTTATTCCCGGTATGCCCAGTTTTTCCAGTTCGTACCAGATATTGCCCGCCCTCATGATATAGCTGCAGTTGCCGCTCGACGGCGGTTTTAAAGGAGGCGACCCCATGATAATCGGGTCGTTGCGGTGCATTATCCTTTTTACTTTTACCACCGGTTCCTTGCGTTCACCGGAGCCGTAGTAACCGGGCCATTCACCGAAGGGGCCTTCTTCCCTCATCTCAACCTCGGGTGGAAGGACCTCGCCTTCAATAGCTATTTCTGCGTAGGCGGGTATGGGAAGCCCGGTGTATTCTCCCGTTATAAGTTGCAGCGGCTCTCCCAGGAGGGCGCCGGCAATGGTAAATTCCTCGGTCCCCCAGGGAAAAGCCAGGAAGGAAGGCATCCACACCAGGGGATGGGCGCCAAAGACTATGGCTACCGGACAGGGCTTGCCCTGGGCCCAGTAAGCTTCCCTGATTAGGCGGCCCTGGTGTCCCGGGGAGATGTACAGGCCGAGGGTATCGCGGTCGTGAAGCTGGACGCGATAAGTGCCCGTGTTAACCCATTTACCTTCCGGGTCTCTCATTATGACCATGTCGCCGGTACCAAGGTAACGTCCTCCGTCCAGCTCATGCCAGAGGGGTGTGGGGAACTTTAAAAGGTCCACTTCCTCGTCCCTGAAAATGTTTTCCATAACCGGACCGCTCTTTACATGCACCGGGGGGATGGGTTTCAACTCTAAAAAAAAGGTTTTCAGACGGCGGACAAGTTCGATCTTTGAAATGTCATCGGGGAATCCAAAAGTAGCGGCCAGCCGTTTGGGGGTAGCTATGGCATTGGTGAGAACACGGAAGCCCCTGGGGTAGCCCTTTATTTCATCGAAGAGCAGAGCCTTGTCCTGGTTTTCGTCAAACAGTTCGGTTAAAGTACCGATTTCAAGGTTCCAGTCGGCGCCCTTAACAAGTACCAGTTCTTCCAGCTTTTCCAGTTTGTCAATAAATAGTCGCAGGTCCATAAGTTCCTCCTTTTTTATACCCGTTAATATTTTCCTTGATGCATAAACGTCTGCAACAGATATTTCCCCAACCGGAACCACTCCCGGCTTTCAGTGTTTTGAACGTGTTTCAATAAGGCAGTATAAGCTCTCGCGGAGCCATTGAGTTTACGGTGACCGCTTCAACCGGGCAGTTGGTCGAGCATTGAAAGCAAACGGCGCAGTCCAGAGTATAGGCAATAAAAGCTTTATCATCCTGGTTCATCCTTAGCGCGTCTACAGGGCAATCCTCCACGCAGATACCGCAGCCGTTACATAGTTCCGGGTTTATTTTTTGAACTCCCATGAAACTCCTTTCAATCTCCGATAAACATCTGGACGGGATGGGATATTTTTCTTGGGGGAGGCGGCTTAACCGACCAGTTTTGAAAAGAAATGGGTTCGTAGTTCAGGGTTAACGCTGTTTTTTCCCTTTTCATAACTATCAGTTTCAGCCAGTTGACATCGTCGCGGTAGGGGAAGTCCTCCCTGTAATGGGACTGGCGGCTTTCCTGCCTTTCCAGGGAGGCACGGAAAACAAGTTCGGCACACTGGATGAAATTTTTAAATTCGTTTGCCCGGGTTAATTCGTGGTAATCCGGGGCGGCAATATCAACCATACTGCCTTTAATCCTGTCTATCCGGCTCAGCGTTTTTATTATTCTTCCCTGGCTTTTGAACATGCTAAAAGGCGCGGGAACGGTTTCTCTGTCCAACCGCTCAAAAAAGCTTGCGGGGGAAGGGCCTTCTTTTCGTTTCTCCGGCTCAAATATAGCTGACCTGAGGCTGGCTACCTGTTTTAAATCCAGTTCTCCCTCTTTTACTGCCCCGAAATCCCTGGCGGCGTTTTCCCCGGCAATGTAACCGAGGACATTACAGGAAGCGGTGGCGATTCCCCCCAATG
>JAUYHV010000297.1 GCA_030689845.1 Dehalococcoidia bacterium | reverse complement strand
TTTAACAGCGCCGGCGCCCAGGGTAATTCCATCGCAGTATTGAAAGTCAAGGGCGCCATAACACCTGTGGTGGCGGGCTACCTGGAGAGAGGGATTACCGCCGCAGAATCCGCGGGGGCCTCGGTTGTAGTCATTGAAATGGATACCCCCGGCGGCCTGGATACCTCTATGAGGGAAATCGTGCAAACGATAATAGGGGCAAAGATACCTGTTGTCGTATTTGTTTCCCCGGCCGGAGCAAGGGCAGCCTCGGCGGGAGCTTTCATCACCCTGGCGGCCCATGTAGCGGTTATGGCCCCCAATACCGCAATAGGCGCGGCTCACCCCGTGTCCATCGGCAGCGGTGGTGCGACTGAGGTTCCCGAAACGATGGAAGAAAAAATCGTGAACGATGCCGTAGCTTATATCAGGAGCAGCGCCGCCTTACGGAACAGGAACGTGGAATGGGCGGAAAAGATAGTCCGGGAAAGCGTTTCCGCAACTGAAACCGAAGCCCTGCAGTTAAAAGTTATCGACTTTATTGCCAACGATACACAGGACCTTATAAGGCAGCTTGATGGAAGGCAAGTGACTCTGTTGAGCGGGCAAAGTGTAACCCTGCAAACCGGAGGCGCCTCGATAATCGAGTATCCCATGACCGGCACAGAGCGCTTTCTTTTTACCCTCAGCAATCCTAACCTTGCTTACATCCTTTTAAGCGTCGCCATGCTGGGAATCCTGTTAGAACTGTACAATCCCGGAGCAATTTTACCGGGAATAGTGGGTGGCATAGCCTTGTTTCTCGCCCTTTATTCCCTGGGCATGCTGGAGGCTAACTGGGCGGGACTTCTTTTGATTGCCCTTGCCTTTGTCTTTTTCGCCGCAGAATTTTTTACATCGAGCTTTGGAATGCTCCTGATAGGAGGTGTTATCAGTTTGATATTCGGTTCGTTGCTGTTGTTTCCCTCGCCCGAGTTTTCCATAGATATCGGGTTAATTGCGGGCGTTGTCGGTATTATTACCGTCACGTTGACTTTGGTATTAATAGCTGTCTTACGCACCCATAAAAAGAAGCAGGTAACGGGTGTTGAAGGTATGATAGGGAGAACGGGAGTCGTTCGTACTGCCTTGAACCCAAAAGGGACCATCCTGGTCCACGGTGAACTGTGGGCAGCGGTCAGCCGGAGCGGCGTTGTTGAACCCGGGGAGGACGTGGAAGTCGAAAAGGTTGACGGCCTGAGGCTGAGTGTTTCTAAAATAAATTCTGCATAAAGCGGTTTTGCCCTATTATCTGCGCCGTATTTATGTTATGCTTTGAGCAAAATCAGGTATATTTTATTATCTGAAATTAACTAAGCAAAATAAAATAGTCCACATTAAGAAAATGTCAGGAGGTTAGAAAAATGTTGTATCTCATCGGCGCCATAGTCCTGTTTATCCTGGTTGTATTGCCTTCCACGATAAAGATAATCCAGCAATATGAATCGGGGGTGGTTTTCCGGCTGGGAAGACTGTCCGGTTCCCGGCAGCCCGGCCTCCGTATCATCATTCCCTTCGTGGACCAGATGCGGAAAATCGACACCCGGGTCATTACCATGGACGTGCCGGCTCAAGAGGCTATCACAAAAGACAACGTAACCCTTAAAGTCAATGCCGTGGTATATTTCCGGGTGATCCAGGCAGAACATGCGGTTGTGGAAGTATACGATTACAGGCTGGCCACTTACCAGATTGCCCAGACTACATTAAGGAGCGTCCTGGGACAGTCCGACCTGGATGAACTGCTGGCCCAGAGGGAGAAAATCAACGAAAGGCTGCGCCAGATAATCGACGACGCTACCGAACCCTGGGGTATAAAGGTCAGCCTCGTGGAGATAAAGGACGTAGAACTGCCTCAATCGATGCAGAGGGCCATGGCTGCCCAGGCCGAGGC
>JAUYHV010000290.1 GCA_030689845.1 Dehalococcoidia bacterium | reverse complement strand
ATCCAGGCAACGGGGCCGGGGTGAGGGGCAATCACGACTTCCATGCCCGAATTCTTGGTCAAAACAGAAGCCAGTCCGGAACCCACGGCGTGAAACAGGGACCCGGCGGCGTGAGTGCCAAGAGTAATTGAGCGAGGCATTTCCTGCGATGCCTGGCGTTTGCAATTCAGCGAAACGGAACCTAATAAAACCAGGGCAACAACAATCAAAAATAGTCTTTTCATCTCACTTTCCTTTCCAAAATCGGTTCAACCAAAACCAAGATACCGAATTAAAGCCCTTAGTTTTTACATCATTACATGAAAATCACCTGCCTTTCTTAATTGACTCACGGGGCACAGGAATATCTTTTTCGTTAGCGATTCCTATCCCACGAGAACTATTTTCCCCTTTTTCCCTGCAACAGGCATAACCGGAAATATTTTGCAGAGTTCCTGTTACCGGTTCCACTGCCTCTTGTATTGAAATGTCGCGCCTTGCTGACTCCAGGCACATTATGTTGAGCAGTAACAATCGAAAGAATTGTAACATCGCAGGACTTTATAATCAATACATTGACCCGGTTATAACATGATTTTTTCAGGACAGCTTCTGTTTCCGTTATCTTTTACCCGGCACCTATTCCATGAAGAAAGACTTCTTTGCTGAAACCCTGTTTTTGTTCAACGTGTTATAATTACCGGTATGTTGAGTAGCTGTACGGTGGCATTCAAATATTAAGGGGTAACGTCAGGGATAAACGATGTCTGAAATAAGGCAGGACAAAGCGACCAGGGACTGGGTCATTATAGCCAGGGAACGTGGAAAGCGGCCCACGGATTTTGTTTACAGTGGGCAGCGGCCGCTGCCGCCGGCTGCCTACGTGGAAACCTGCCCATTCTGCCCCGGCCACGAAGCCAAGACCCCGGGTGAAGTCCTGGTCAGTATGAATAAAGACAGCAGCACCGGCAATAACTGGCAGGTACGGGTATTCCCGAATAAATTTCCCGCACTGTCGCCGGGAGGCACTACGGAAAGGACCTACGAGGGCTCCTTTTTTATGAAAATGCACGGTGTGGGAATCCACGAGGTTATAGTTGAGACCCCCGTTCACAACAGGGTCATGGGCCTCATGGAGACAGTTGAGGTAGAGGAAGTCTGGAGGGCCTACTGGGAAAGGTACAATTCCCTGAGAAAACTGAAGGAAATTAAACTTATTATAATATTTAAAAATCAGGGGATTTCAGCCGGCACATCCCTGGAACACCCTCATTCCCAACTTGTAGCCGCGCCGATATGGCCCTCCCAGGTACGTAGGCAGCTTGAAGTAGCCATGGACTATTATAACGATACAGGGCGGTGCCTGTACTTCGATGTATTGGATTTTGAGGTTAAAGACGGCCAGCGGATAGTCATGCAAACGGAAAAGTTTGTTGTCTTTCATCCCTTTGCATCCAGGGTACCTTTTGAGACCTGGATTATGCCCACGACCCATAATGCCAGTTTCGGAGACATTTCGAGCTCCGACCTGAGCGACCTTGCCTGCGTGGTCCGGGCAAACCTTGTAAAGTTATACCGGGCTTTGAATAACCCCGACTACAATTATGTAATCCATACAGCGCCCTTGGACGACGAAAACAAGGACTATTTCCAGTGGCACATCAGGATCACTCCACGCATGAGCCAGATGGCCGGTTTCGAACTTGGTTCCGGCATTTTTATCAATCCCGCCATCCCGGAGGAAACAGCCGTTTTTATGCGGGACTTTTCCACCGATTAACCTGGCATATTACTCACCGTTCCCAGGTAAAGGAGTTGCTGTCTGGCAGAGAATAAACGGCCCGTACCCGGCTGCAGGATAATAAATAAAAAGGAGTTTTGGTTATGCCAAAAAAAAGTCTGGTTATAGATGCCCAGAACCACTTTGTTCCCAGGGAAGCCGCGGCCACGGCAAACAAGACCGAAGGCGTCGATTTTGCCGGCCGGGCCAGAAAACCCAATGCCGCTTATGTCCGGGCCTTCGATATAGAAGCCACGTTGCGCCACATGGAGGACTGCGGTATCGACATGGCCTTAATCGCCCTGGCCACCTGGATAACCCCGGGGATGGAAGTATGCCGGGCAATCAATGATGCCTATGCTAAAGTGGGCGCAGCACATCCCGGCAAGTTTCTCCTCATGGCTCACGTTCCCTATCATGAAGGACCCGGTGCGATAAAAGAGTTGCACCGGTGTATAAACGACCTGGGGATGCGCGGAGTTACCGTTCTCACATCGGTAAAAGATATTACCCTGGATGAAGAGGCGATGTTTCCCTTTTACGAAGAGGTCTGCCGCCTCGATGTGCCCATTGTGGTTCACCCTTCGGTAAAAGAGCCTATCTGGGGAGGCGTTAAATACGATATGAGCAGTTCCGTTTCCAGGGAATATGACATAGCCAAGTGTGTGGTGGAAGTATCGCAGGGTGTTTTGCCCAGATACCCCGACCTGAAATTCGTTTTTCCCCATTACGGGGGTGGCATACCCGCCCTCAAGGGACGTATCATGTCCTGGTATTCCCTGGCGCCAACGGACCTGCCCGAAGAAAACAGGGGACTTCCCAGGACTATCAAGGAGGTCGAGGATTTCCAGTTGATGCCGAAATTCAACAAGTATTTCGACAAGATATATTTCGATATGGCCGGTTTCGGCGGCTGGATGACCATCGCCAGGGCGGCGCTGGAGGCAATAAAACACGAACGGCTCTGTTTCGGCACGGACTATCCCTTTGAGATGAGACGGGTAAACGATTTGAAAACATATATTGAAAATATACGGGCTCTGGATATTCCCGGGGAGGAAATAGAGGCCATCCTCGGAGGGAATTTACAGCGGCTGTTCAAAATCTAAACGAATGAGTACCAAGAGGAGGATTAATAGTCATGACCTATGAAGATTTCCTGGAACTGGTAAAAAAGAGGAGAAGCATACGGCGTTTTAAGCCCGACCCGCTCCCCGACGACTACGTAGAGAAAATAATAGAGGCAGCCCGCTGGTCTCCATCAGGGGCAAATTCCCAGCCCTGGGAGTTCGTTGTGGTAAAGGATAGGGACACCAAAGAAAAAATAGGAGAGTGGTTCCAAGAAGCCGCAGAATTGAGCAGCAGGGTCGAAAATACCCGCGACTCCGAAATGCGCCATTCCAGCGCCAATAGTAATGTTGCACGCCCCGGATTCATAGATGCGCCCGTATTAATACTGCTCTGTGGTGATTTGAGGACCCGGGAAGTCTACCCCCTGGCATCCATGCTCACACGGGCAGATAAAATCTTTTATTCCAGCCTGGCCAGCGCCTTCCTTTACATGCACCTGGCGGCTACCACCCTGGGGCTGGCTTCGCGGTGGGTTTCCTCTACGGCAAATACCCTGCCCCAGGCCCGGATAAAAAACCTGTTAGGGATACCGAAGGAATTCGAAATTTACGATACTATGGCCCTGGGTTACCCTGCCTCCGCACCCCGTCCCAGGTTTGTCAGGGAACGGCAGGGAATGGTGCACAGGGAGAAATTTGATAAATCAATATACCGGAATGCGCAACAACTCAGGGAGTTTATAATTAAAGTACATAACCCCAACGCCCCCGCAGGTAAATAGAAGAAAAGCGGAGAAGCATTAATAAGTTCAACCGGTTTGGTTTACAGAAAGAGAAAGCCGATGTTAGATTATAATGGCTTACTGGAATTAGTCCAGGCAAGAAGAAGCATCAGGAAGTTCAAAC
>JAUYHV010000287.1 GCA_030689845.1 Dehalococcoidia bacterium | reverse complement strand
ACCTCGTAGTTCTCCTGGTTGTAATCCTCTTTTTTCTCATCTTTGCCCCCCAGGCCCAGATATTCGTAGACAGGGTTTTCTACCGTAAAAGGTACAAGCACCTCCAGGCCCTCTACAGGTATACAGGTCAAACCAGGACCCTGGACGAGATAAACGCCATGCCTTCTTCCCTGGCCTCGCTGATAAGCAGCGCCCTGGATGCCGGCAGGATCTTTCTTTTTGTATATTCCCCGATACAGGAGGTCTTCGCCGAGGCAGCGTCTTCTCCCCGAAACGAAGGGCCGCCCCTGGAAATACCGGACGGCAGCCCCCTTATCCTTCAGTTGAAACAACGGGAGGGGGCTTTCCCCATTCAAGATGCAGAAGGCGCCACGACAGACCTGGCCCCGTACCCGGAGACCCTGGAAATCGTGAAAAGAGTCGGCGCCAGTGTCTTGCTGCCCCTGACCATCCAGGAGGAACTCGTCGGCGTGCTGACCCTGGGAAACAAAAAAACCGGCAAGGGTTACAGCCAGGAGGATATCGAGCTGATGAACGAGATTGCTCCCCGCCTTTCCCTGAGTTTAAAAAATTACCAGCTTTATACCATGGAAACAAGGCGCCTGGAGGAAGTCATTGCACTGCGCCGGGGTGTAGGCCTTATCATGAAAGAACTGGATGTAAAAGCCATAATGGACCGGGCTGTGGGCGAAGGGGCACGGCTTCTCGGCGTCCCGGCGGCAGCCTTCGCTGTGCTCGGCGGCAAGGACGGGAAACCGGAAGACAATTATTTCAGGATTGAAACTTCCTTCGGTCTTTCCCCGGAATTTGTCCGGCAAACCAGGATACCCTTAAATTCGGCCTTAAGGCGGTACGGGGTTCCACCCGGTTCCATGGAATTGAAAATAGAAGCATCGGGTGATATAACCATCCAGCCCTCCGACCCGGGCCGGACCTACCCCGACTCCGCAGTTATAGAAGACATCCCTTCCAATCCAGTGGGCAACCCCGACCTGGAAGCTGAAGAAAACCTTTCCTCTGCTTTAATTCTTCCCATTATTACCTCCCGGGGTTTCCTTGGAACGCTGGTCTTCTTTCAAAAAAGCCCCGTTCGCCGTTTTACCAAATACCTGCGGGAACTGGCAAGGAGCTTCGCCGACAGCGTGGCTGTTGCCCTGGAGAAAGCCCGGCTGTACGAACTCGAAAAGGAGGAGAGGCTGGCGCTGAAAAAGATAGAAGACCAGAGACAGTTGTTCCTTTCTGCCATCACCCATGAATTGAGGACCCCCATTACATCCATGAAACTATCCACCGACCTCCTGGCCGAAGAACTGGAGGCATCCGAACTGTCTACTACCCGGAGGCTGCTGGCTAATATCCACCGCAGCGTGGACAGCCTTAACAGCAGGATAGACGACCTGGTGAGATTCGTCAGGCTGAATGCCCCGGACCTGACTATTAACAAAGAGACCGTATCCCTGCAACTCGTTGTTAAATCCGCCCTGGATTTGTGCCAGCCCTTCTTCACCCAAAAAAAACAGGTTATCGTCACCGAGCTGCCAGCCTCCCTGCCCCCCGTCATGGCGGACAGGTTCCGCCTGGAACAAATTTTAAGTAACCTCCTGCTGAACGCCGGAAAATTTACCCCGGAAGGGTCAACGATCACCCTCCGGGCCGCCGTTCCCGGAAATTCGGCCTACCGCGGCAGCGTATTAGTGGAAATCGAAGACTGCGGCGTTCCCGGGATAGCCGCTGAGGACATAGAAAATATTTTCGAGCCTTTTTCCAGAGGGAGGGGAAAAACGGTAACCGGCCTGGGGCTGGGGCTTGCCATTGCCAGGAGACTTGTGAACGTGCACGGGGGGAGGATATGGGCCGAAAGTCAGCCGGGGGTAAAAACGGTCTTTTATTTCACCCTGCCCCTTGCGACAACCGGGAAATAACCAATCCCCCTTTGGCAAAGGGGGATTAAGGGGGGTTTTACCCGCAAACCACAACTGATAATATTCTATGGAATTCCCCTGGGAATTGGTTGCCTGGCGGTAAAATAATTGCCAAACATGACAAATAGGGTAGAATATATATGTATGTATAACAAAACAGGAGTACGATAACCCGGTCCGGTTCAATGCAAGGCAGCCCCGAGAATCGGGGTACTGGAAAATATGAAAGCAGTCATTATCGAAGACGACCCCAATGTAATAGAAGCCATCAGCATG
>JAUYHV010000283.1 GCA_030689845.1 Dehalococcoidia bacterium | reverse complement strand
GGAGCCGACTTCCCCCTGGAGTAAACGACTCATGGGTTTACCTTTTTGGATATCACCGAGAATATCCTGTAAAACCCTGTTTTGAGCACGGGTGAGTTCAAAAGGCAATGATGTCAAAAACCTTTCGAGGATATCTTTTTTTACAGTCATGGCATTACCCGGCTGGCTCTCCTGCCAGTTTCGTTTTTGTTTAACGACCCCGAGTTGAAGTAAAAAAAGCTCATCAAAAGCCAGGCGTTCCCGTGATGTGTTTTTTACTTTGAGGTTTTCGGGATAATGGAACTGTAATATGGCCTCCGGTAATGCGGGTAATTTGCATGTCCTTAATATACCCGGCGGAATAAAATCCTCCGTGAGAAAAAGCCATTTATCCAGCGCCCCTTTAACAAAGCGCCGTACCTGCCGTTGATAAAGACCCGAGGTTAATGGGTAAATAGGGACCAGGCGCCCGGTATGTATCAAATCACCTTCTTTTAAAAATTCCCATTCCGGTGACTCCATCTGGTTCCACCCTTTAAACCTGTTGACCCTGCCGCTTAACACGATTTTTTCGTTGGTATGAAAGGTCTTTACCAGGTACGGTTGGTTAAACCAGATAACCCTGATGTTTCCGGACTCATCCCCGACTACAGCTTCGGTACATTTCATAGTTCCGAGTCTTACAACCCTTGTTTCCCAAATATTAGCGATAATCGTCTGCTCATCCCCCGGCCTTAACGAGGAAATAGGTATTATCTGGCTGTAGTCAAGGTGGCGCCGGGGGAAATAATAAAACAAGTCCCTGACGGTGTTGACTCCCAACCGGGAAAATTTATTTAAAAGAGAATCCCCAACGCCTCTGGACTTGGTAATAGGTTTGTCGAGAGAGTCCTTATCTACACCTGCAGCCGGTTTCAGAGCCTTCTTAGTTTTCGAAGGCGTTAATACCGGTGAAGAATGGACCTGGATTTTTTCAGGCTCTCGTACAGTGGTTTTTTTCTGAACCCCATCCATTTCATCCAGCCAACGCAAAGCTCGATTTACAAATTCCTGCCTTTGTTCTATATCCAGGGTTCCATAAAATAAGCCGGTTGGTTTGGCCCTGGAAATAATTGCTTTTATTCCAGGGTCAGGCGCTGTTTTGATTTGCTTTTTTAACCAGGTTTCGAGAAAGGAGTCCAAACCCTTCATCACAGCGCCGTCATCATAACCCCTTTTTATTTCCAATTGTAATATTTTTCGTAGCTGCTGAGTCTCCATTGTACGGGTTAACTTTTTACGTTAAAGTAATCACACCGAGACTGCCGGGACCAACGTAAGTGCCGAGGCAGGGACCAAACCTGGATAAATATATATGCTGTGTGGGAGCTAATTCCTGTAACCTTTTTACCATCATCTCGGCTTCCTCGAACTCAGTACTGTATATCACCCCTATTTCCCTTGCCGGCATTCGCTCAGCCGCCAACTGGTAAAGCCTTTCAATTGCCTTTGCGTGAGTCCTGACTTTCTCCAGGGGAACGACAATACCATCACGGACTGAGATCATAGGTTTAATGTGCAACATAGAACCGACTAACGCCTGAGCCTTGCCGATTCTGCCTCCCTTCTCCAGGTATTTTAAAGTATCCAGGGCACC
>JAUYHV010000277.1 GCA_030689845.1 Dehalococcoidia bacterium | reverse complement strand
TATAGCCTTGCTGCCGCTTTCTATTGCCTTGGCAACTGCGAAAACCATACCCCGGTCTTTAAAAGAACCGGTGGGGTTGCAACCTTCAAGCTTGAAATAGAGTTCCCCGCAGCCTAACTGCCCACCAAGGCTGACCGATGCCACCAGGGGGGTGTCGCCTTCTCCAAGATTGATGAAGGGTGTGGCATCCGTACAGGGTAAGAATTCACGATATTTGAGGATGACTCCGCGGCCCAAGTTAATGACCTTTACTTTTCATGATAACTAATGGATTTTGAATCCCCTGCATTATTGTTAATACCCTGCCAGCAATTATAAAATTCGCAGTCCGGTGTCCCCTTGATTATTTTGAGGCTTGCCCCCGGGAACGGGGGAGAGAGATTAACTTTCCACCCTGATAATGTTATTGATTTCTTTAACAACATCCAGTTTTTCCATTTCCCGGGTAGCAATATTCAATCCCTCTTCCAGGGCAGGGTGGGTCATAATCACGATTTCTGCTGTCTGAGCCACAGGGTCCGCTTCTTTTTGAATAACAGCGGAAATACTTATATTGTGGTCGCCCAGTACCCTGGATATTTTAGCCAGGACTCCGGGGCTGTCGGTCACCGTCATGCGTAAATAGTACCTTGTTTCAACCTGGGTGATCTTTTTAATGGATTTTTTTAATTCCGGTATAAAGCCAGGCTTGTTGTCTATTCCCGAATAAATGTTTTGAGCAAGTTCGATTACGTCTGAGACTACCGCGCTCGAGGTTGGCGAAGCTCCGGCGCCCCGCCCATAAAATATGAGGTCTCCCACCAGGTCGCCTTCGATTTGTATTGCGTTGAAAACCCCGTTGACTTTGGCAAGGAGGGTATCTTCCGGAATAAAGACCGGGTGGACCCGGGCTTCTATGGTATTATTCATTTCCTTCCCGATTGCCAGGAGCTTGATGGCATACCCGAGTTCCTTTGCATACCGGAAGTCCCTCCAATCGAGGCGGGAAATCCCCTCGTGGTATACATTTTCGGGGCGGACGATGCTGTGAAAAGCGAGGGTTGCCATTATGGCGAGTTTGTAGGCTGCATCATATCCTTCGATATCATTGGTCGGGTCCGCTTCGGCATATCCCAGTTTCTGCGCCTGTTTTAAAGCCGTA
>JAUYHV010000257.1 GCA_030689845.1 Dehalococcoidia bacterium | reverse complement strand
TTTCAATTTCCGACAAAATAAAAATCTGCCGGAAGCTCGATGAAGTTGGGATTCACTACATTGAGGGCGGATGGCCGGATTCCAATCCTAAAGACTCGGAATTCTTTGCCCAGGCACGCAATATGAATTTAAAAAATTCAGTTCTGGTAGCATTTGGCAGCACCCGCCGCCAGAAAACTAAAGCCGCTGAGGATTCAAACCTTAAGGCCTTAGTGGATTCAGGAACGAAAGTTGCTACTCTCGTTGGGAAAACGTGGGATTTTCACGTTACCCAGGTTCTTCAGACAACCCTGGAAGAGAATTTGTCCATGATCGCCGATTCTATCCAATTCCTGAAATCCAGGGGAATGAAGGTTTTTTTCGATGCCGAACACTATTTCGACGGGTTCAAGAAGAACCCGGATTATGCTTTGCGTGCTGTTAAACAAGCAGGTGAAAGCGGGGCTGACCGTGTTGTCCTGTGCGATACGAACGGCGGTTCACTGCCGTTTGAAATAGTCGAAATAGTCAAAAGGACCCTTGATAGTACCGGTATAACTCTCGGAATCCATGCTCATAATGACGGGGAAGTGGCAGTAGCCAATTCCCTGGCAGCGATAAGAGCCGGAGCAATCCAGGTCCAGGGGACCATAAACGGTTATGGGGAGCGCTGCGGCAATGCCAATTTATGTTCTGTTATTCCTAACTTAAAATTAAAGATGGGAATTGAATGCCTGAGCGATAAGAATCTAACCCGTCTGACAGAAGTGTCCCGGTATGTATCGGAAGTTGCCAACCGCGTGCCGAACCCGTATCAACCGTACGTTGGGGCCAGTGCTTTTGCCCATAAAGCCGGGCTGCATGTATCCGGTATTATGAAGCATGAGGATAGTTACCAGCATGTAAACCCTTCTCTTGTTGGCAATGCAAAAGGTGTTCTGGTTTCCGAGGTTTCCGGGGTGAGTAACATAATTTATAAGGCGAAAGAAAAAGGTTTTCTGATAGACCTGGAAAAACCGGAGGCAAAGGGAATACTGGACCGGATCAAGCAGCTGGAGAGCAGGGGTTTTCAGTATGACGGGGCCGAAGCATCCCTTGAGCTACTTTTACGCCGCAGCCAGCCGGGCTATAAATCACCGTTTGAACTCGTAGATTTTATGGTAGTCGTGGAAAAACACCGCCGGCCTTCCCAGAAGAACGGCGAAGAATCAATCTCTGAAGCCACTGTGAAGGTCAAAGTCGGCAACGAGGTTATGCATACCGCTGCGGAAGGGAATGGACCTGTCAATGCCCTGGACAGCGCCCTTCGGAAAGCTTTAACGAAATTTTATCCCAAGGTAATGGAAATTAAACTCGTAGACTACAAGGTACGCATACTGGAAGAAAGCGAAGGGACTTCAGCCCAGGTGAGAGTCTTGATCGAGTCAACCGACGGTACGGATATATGGGTGACAATGGGAAGTTCCACAAATATCATTGAAGCAAGCTGGCTGGCACTTTCCGACAGCCTGGAATACTGGCTCCTTAAACAGGTTGTTTGAAATACTTGTAATTCCGCCACTGGCTTCCCCTCCGGCGCCAAGGCATTGTAGATTCCTTGACTAAGTATTTTTCAGCATGATAACATAGCTTCAGTGCATCCACGGGCCGCTAGCTCAACTGGCAGAGCAATTGACTCTTAATCAATCGGTTCCGGGTTCGAGTCCCGGGCGGCTCACCAGCCAGCCCATGTTTGACAATCCGGTTTAAAAACAGATCAAAACGGGCAATATTTTAGTATTTTTGTCGCCACACCAGTGTTTCATTTTGTATTAATGGACCTGTGGGGTAATGTCCGCTTTTAACACCGCGGGGGCTCTTCTACTGTCTCCGTTTAACTCCCTGGGAAGCGTGTTTATCCGGTTCTTGGGGAGACTCGAAATTCTGTAGTATACTATTTGGGATGCAAAATTCAGGAAAAAGGTTATAAGACAGGAGTAGTTATGTCTGATTTCAGTGATTTATTTAAGTTTGCCGCCAAGGTAGGGTCTCTGGAGGGATACCTTTTTAAAAGGGATAAATTGGAGCCTTTAACCAACTGGACGGATAACGTTCAAAATATGTATCACGGATTAACGGCAGGTATGAAAAAGGAGATCAGTGGGGATTTGGCAGTGGTTTTGCAGACTATATTGGAATACGGTGACCGCACTCTCGAGGCAGACATAAAAGCGAAATTGCAAAAGCTTTACAAGGAAGTCAAAGAAGAAAAATAACCCCCGTTTGTAATAACCGGCAACAGTGTTTTAATCACATGGGGATGGGGCCTGCGGTTTTAGGGAATGGGAATAACCGGAAAGCATGCTAAAAGGCATCCGTGGATTAAACCTCACAAAAATATCACCAATTCGGATGCACCCGAATCACCCTTTCGTGCGATGGTAGACAGCAGGGCGGCGTGTTATTGTAATGTTACCATGGAACTAAGAAACAAGAACGCCGCACAAAGTTTCATCACCCAGCTAAAATTATCAGACCCCAAAACCGACATATTTCTGGCTGCCAACGCGCTGGATGCCGTACTGACCTATATGGCTTTGCAATACGATGGTCTGTTTATGGAATTCAATTCCATCCTTTATGGCGCTATGAACACAATAGGCATCGGAGCCACACTATTATTGAAGATGTGCCTGAGTATTTTTATATTATGGATCCTGCGAAAATCGAAAAGAGAAAACCTGCTCGTACCGTTATCGATTGTCTTTGCCGTCACCGCGATGGCGAACCTGATGGTAATGCGGGCTTTCGGTGTTCAAGTGTAGAATAAGTGTATGTAAAGTCCGTTTATTAGTCCACTATCCTATTTTCTCCATGTCCTCGTTGCAGCATACCAGGGTACCACCACCGGCTCTGGTGACGACTACTTCGTTGCCGCAAACATTGCAGCGATATTTTTCTCCCTCTTTTGCAACACTCATTAGCTGTCTCCTTTGTTGTCTGACTCTATGATAAATCTATCTATAACCTCAGGTCAAGATAGAAAAGTGCATAGTCCACATTTTTGACATTAACCAGCGGATGAACAAATCAGTTTACTCTCGCCCTTCGTATTTTTTTGTTATACGGCTTCCGCAGGAGGTACAGAACTCCGAGTTTTTTCCCAGGGTTGTCCCGCATTTGCTGCACAAACCATCGTTTATTTCCCCGGCAGCGGGAAATTCCGAACCACAGGCCGTGCAATAGCCGGCATAGCTGGCAACGCCTGCGCCGCAAGCCGGACACGGAACCAGCATTTCCCCAACTTTTCCCTTGTAGGGAGAAATCCTTGAAGCATGCCTTAACATGCCGAGAAAAAGGATACCAATAGCAATGAAAAACGGAATCACGAAGATAGAACTGTTACTTTGCAGGAAGAGAAAAAAATCGAAAAGGCCGTGAGCGCCCATGGAAATGATAAGACCTGTATATACGAAGGCTTTACTTCGCAGCCTGCCCGCTTTGTGGAGGCCCAACGCGTATCCCCACATTGCAGAAAAGAAAACATGGCCCAGGGTCGAGAAAGGTCCCCTGAGCAAAATAGCTTCCCATCCGAAGCTCAGCAGGTATCCGAAATTTTCCAGGGAGGCAAAACCCAGCGCTGCCGCGGATGAATATACGATGCCATCCATGGGTTCATCGAAATAGGGGGAGCCGTATATAGTTTTTTTAACAACGAGGTATTTTCCAAGCTCTTCCGAAAAGCCTGCGACAATAAAAGAAATATAGAGGATATTTAAGATGGAAAGCTGGTGGACCTGGGGTGTTTCAAGCGTCCCCGGGTTTATTAATGATTCAAAAATTGCAACGGGAATAGCCACGACGGCACCCCAGAGGAACGTGCGTATGACCAGCGCTCTCGGCTCGGGTCTGTATTTATCTCTTTTGTAAATCAACCAGAGCCAGAGGATACCGGGGGAAAATGCCAGGACGAAAATTACCAAAAAGCGCATTGGTGTCCGGCCTCTAATCCTTTAACCTGACAACCCTTGTGTCAGATATATAATCGTGGAACCCCCTCTTTTTCGGGTTTAACCCAATTGCCAGGAACCCGATCCCGGCCGGCAGAAATGAAACGTAATATGCCCAGTACCTGGCAAAACTTCTTGTGTAACTGAGTTTTGAGCCGTTTACCCGAACAACCTTGAGACGGAGGACAGCTTTACCTATGGTAGCTCCCCATGTACCTACTGTGAAGGTCCAGTAAAAAGCTTCGATAAGTGTCCCCAGGGCAAACTCACCCCATGAAAAAGGAGCATCGGGACGGAAAATATCCGACACAACTTCTCTAAAGGAAACACCGGATAATATTAACGCCAGGGCAATACTAAAAAACAATAGAAAGACCTGGTCGATACCGTAAGCGGCTAACCGTATCCGGAATCCGGCAGGATTTCCGATGGTTTCGGCGGGTGTGCCGGCGGTATCCCCCAGAGGTACGCCGCATTTATAGCAATAAGACGAAGAAGCAGCGTTGACAGTCCCACAGGCCCGGCAGAGTTTCTTTTCGGGAGGGCTCATTTCATTAGTCGAATCGCGCTGCATCTAATTATTTCAAGTCTTCCCTGTAAAGATTATCCATTGTTAAAGCCCTGGATCTGTAAAAAAACTTACGAATAGCAGAGGGGTTCCGGAAAGATATTAACTGGAACCGCCACAGGGTTCGGCCATTATAACATACCTGTTCCGGCGGACAGATTATAATGATGGCAGAACGCATAGCTCCCTCGGAGGCCTTGCACCCGGGGAGTTCGTTGAAAATAACGGGAAGACTATAACTGCTTTTGGCCTATAAATCGGGGGAAGGTCACTACTGTAGTGTCTCTAATATCTCTTTACAATTTGCGGTGCCATTGGTGTCATTCCCGCGAAAGCGGGAATCCAGAGCAACAGAC